>DASUQG010000293.1:0-11813 GCA_036280695.1 Thermoleophilaceae bacterium | reverse complement strand
GACGTTGATCTTCGTCAACAACCGTCGCGCCGCGGAGCGCCTGGCGCTGCGCCTCAACGAGCTCGCGCGCGCGGAGGCGGAGGACGACGACGGAGACGGGGCGACCGGCCGCCTCCCCGCACCGCCGCGCGAGATCGCCCGCGCTCACCATGGGTCGCTGGCTCGCGAGGAGCGGCTCGTCGTCGAGGACCTGTTGAAGTCTGGCGAGCTGCCATGCCTGGTAGCGACCTCGTCGCTCGAGCTCGGCATCGACATGGGCGCCGTCGACCTGGTGATCCAGGTGGAGTCGCCGAAGTCGGTGACCGCCGGGCTTCAGCGGATCGGTCGTGCGGGCCACGGCGTCGGCGAGGTGTCGCGCGGCCGCATCTTCCCGAAGTTCCGCGCCGACCTGCTCGAGTGCGCGGTGGTGGCCAAGCGCATGCGCGACGGCGACATCGAGCCGACGGTCGTGCCGCGCAACCCGCTCGACGTTCTCGCCCAGCAGATCGTGGCCATGACGGCGACGGGCGACGAGCTGAAGGTTCCGGAGCTCCACGAGACCATACTGCGCGCCTATCCGTTCGCCGAGCTGTCGCGCGAGCTGCTCGACAGCGTGCTCGACATGCTCGACGGCCGCTACCCCTCCGAGGAGTTCGCCGAGCTGCGACCGCGCATCGTGTGGGATCGCGTGGAGGACACGATCCGCGCCCGCCGGGGCGCGCTCCAGCTCGCCGTTACGAACGCCGGCACGATCCCCGACCGCGGCCTGTACGGCGTCCACCTTCCCGACGGCCGCAGGGTCGGCGAGCTCGACGAGGAGATGGTCTACGAGGCACGACCTGGCCAGACCTTCCTGCTCGGTGCCTCCACCTGGCGCATCGAGGAGATCACCCGCGACCGCGTGATCGTGACGCCCGCGCCGGGCGCGCCCGGCGCCGTGCCGTTCTGGCGCGGCGACAGCGTGGGTCGCCCGAAGGAGCTCGGGCTCGCGATCGGGGCCTTCGCGCGCGAGGCCGTGGACCGCGAGCCCGAGGAGCTGGCCGCCGAGTACGACCTCGACGAGCGCGCGGCGCGCAACCTTTCCGCCTTTCTGCGCGAGCAGCGCGACGCGACGCGCGTGGTGCCGAGCGATCGCACTCTCGTGGTGGAGCGCTTCCGCGACGAGATCGGCGACTGGCGCTTGTGCGTGCTGTCGCCCTTCGGCGGCCGCGTGCACTCGGCCTGGGCACTGGCGCTATCCGCACGCATCCGCGACGAGTTCGGGCTCGAGTCCGACGCCATCTGGTCGGACGACGGCATCATCGTCCACCTCCCCGACGCCGACGAACCGCCGTCCGCAGAGCTGCTCATGGTCGAACCGGACGCGATCGAGGACATGGTGGTGCGCGAGCTGTCCGGCTCGGCGCTGTTCGGCGCGCGCTTCCGCGAGAACGCCGCGCGGGCGCTGCTGCTGCCGCGCGCGTACCCCGGCAAGCGCACGCCGCTATGGCAGCAGCGCCTGAAGGCCCAGTCGCTGCTCGAGGTGGCGAAGCGCTACGGCCAGTTCCCGATAGTCCTCGAGACCTACCGCGAGTGCCTCCAGGACGTGCTCGACCTTCCCGGCCTCGAGCAGTTGCTCCGGGGGCTCCACACACGGGAGCTGTCGCTCGTGGAGGTGGAGACCCAGCGAGCCTCTCCGTTCGCGTCGTCGCTCCTGTTCGACTACGTGGCCACCTACATGTACGAGGGCGATACGCCCAACGCCGAGCGCCGCGCCGCCGCCCTCTCGCTCGACCGCGACCTGCTGCGCGAGCTGCTGGGCCAGGAGGAGCTGCGCGAGCTGATCGACCCCGGCGCCCTGGAGGAGGTCGAGGCCGACCTTCAGCGCACCAGCGAGCGCACCCGGGCCGCCAACTCCGATGGACTGCACGACGTGCTGCGGGCGGTGGGTGACCTCACGGCCGACGAGGCCCAGGCGCGCTGCCTGCCAGCGGTGGGCGCCGCCCGGATCCTCGGCGAACTCGAGAAGGACCGCCGCGCGGTACGGATGAGGATCGGCGGCGAGGAGCGCTGGATCGCCTCCGAGGACGCCGGTCTCTATCGCGACGCGCTCGGCGCCGTGCCGCCGGGAGGACTGCCCGCGGTGTTCCTCGAGGAGGTCGACGAGCCACTGTCGCGGCTCACGCGCCGCTACGCGCGCACGCACGGCCCGTTCACCACACGCGAGCTGTCGGACCGCTACGGCCTGGACTTCGGCGCCGTGCTGCGCGAGCTTGAACGCGCGGGCAACCTCGTGCGCGGCGAGCTACGCCCGGGCGGCAGCGAGCGCGAGTGGTGCGACCCCGAGGTGCTGCGCCGCCTGCGGCGCGCGTCGCTGGCGAGCCTCCGCAAGGAGGTCGAGCCCGCCGAGCAGCGCGCGCTGGCGCGCTTCCTGCCCGCCTGGCAGGGCGTGGACGGCGCGCCTCCCGGAGGCGCCGGAGTGGACCGGCTGCGCGAGATGCTCGTGCCGCTCCAGGGCCTGGCACTAGCGCCCGAGGTCTGGGAGCGCGACGTGCTCCCGCGCCGGGTCGGGGCCTACTCGCCCGGATGGATGGACCAGCTCTGCGCGAGCGGTGAGCTCGTGTGGGTGGGCGCGGGCGCGGTGGGCCGCAGCTCCGGCCGCGTGGCGCTGCTGTTCCGCGAGGACGCCCGCTGGCTCGGCCCGCCGCCCTTCAAGGGCGAGCGGCCCGACGGTCCGCTCCACGATGCGATCCGCGAGCGCCTCGAGCGCGGCGCGGCGTTCTGGACCGACCTGCTCGCCGACCTTCCCGACGCCGAGCCGGTGGAGCTTCAGGAGGCGCTCTGGGACCTCGCGTGGGGCGGCGAGGCCACGAACGACGCCTTCGCGCCGCTGCGTGCGCCGCGGCTCTCCGTGGCGAAGGGCGACCGCCAGAGCGGCCGTCGCTTCGCGCGCCGCCGCCGGCCGGGCGCGCCGCAGGTGCAGGGCCGATGGTCGCTCACCGCGCCGCTGTTCGCGGGCGCTCCCGCGCACGGCCCGCGCGTGCGCGCGATCTCCGAGCTGGTGCTCGAGCGCCACGGGATCGTGACCCGCGAGGCGGTGCTCGCCGAGGGCGTGCCGGGCGGCTTCGCCGGGCTCTACTCCGAGCTGGCCAACCTGGAGACGCTCGGAACCGCGCGGCGCGGATACTTCGTCGAGGGGCTCGGCGGCGCCCAGTTCGCGCTTCCGGCCGCGATCGAGCGGCTGCGCGGCCTGCGCTCGGACGAGCCCGCTGGGCCGCTGGTCTTGGCCGCCACGGATCCCGCGAACCCCTACGGCGCGACGCTGCCGTGGCCGAAGCGCGAGGACGACGACTCCGGCCGCCGCCCCTCGCGGGTGCCGGGCGCGTACGTGGTCACGCTCGACTCCGAGCCGGTGCTCTACGTCGAGCGCGGCGGCAAGGGACTGCTCGCCCTGAGAGAGCCGGACGAGGCCTGGCTGCGTCCCGCCCTCGAGGCCCTCGCCGGGGAGGTCCGCCGCGGACGTGTGCCGCGCCTGGGCGTGGAGCGCTTCGACGGCGAGCCCGTCGTGGGCTCCGAGGCCGGTGCGCTGCTGATCGAGCTGGGCTTCCGACAGAGCCCGCGCCGGCTCACGCTGAGCGCCTGAGGCTCCCAGCAAAGTCGGGGGATTCTCCCCGTTTCCAGGGGACGGACCGCGGCGTAGCGTCGATCGCGCAATGCCGAGCTACCTCGTTGACGGATATCTCCCCCGCTCCCGCTCAGGCGAGCTGGCCGAGCTCATCGCTCGGCTGCGCGCGGCTGCGGAGGAGCTCACGGCCGAGGGGACGACGGTGCGCCACGTGCGCTCCAGCTTCCTTCCCGCCGACGAGCTCTTCCTGCACCTGATCGAGGCGGAGTCCCCCGAGGCGGCCGGCGAGGCCAGCAGACGAGCGGGCATAGCGACGGAACGCATCGTCGAGGCCGTGTCCGTGCAGTGACGACAAAGGAGGACGGTGGACGATGAGCAGACGTCAGACACTTATCGGCCTCATGGCGTGCGCGGCGATCGGGGCCGGGTGCGGCGATGACGACACGGGGGGCAGCAGCAAGCCCGAGGCAAAGGTCGTGGACGTGGCCCAGCGCCATGCGCAGCTCGAGAAGAACCCGTACGACATCAGGTGCGCCGACCTGCGCGACAAGGTCGCCTCGGCGCGGATCACGCGCGTCGTGCAGTACGCCCTCGCGGACGACGCCAAGATCCGCGGCCTGAACCGGCTCCAGGCGTCGCAGAGCATCTACTACGCGATCACCGAGCTGTGCAAGTCGAAGCCCGGCTCGTACCAGCCGGCGAAGGACGCCGTCGCCGGTGTCCGCAGCGGCGAGTTCAGAGCGCAACTCTGAGGTAGCCTCAGCCGTGAGGGCTGATGAGCACAGAGCTCGTTGGAAGAGAGGAAGAGCTCCGGAGTGTGGAGCTCTTCCTCGAGGCCGCCAGGCAGCGCCCGCGGGCACTCGTGATCGAGGGCGAGGCCGGCGCGGGGAAGACCTCGATCTGGGAGGCGGCGCTCGCGGACGCGCAGCGAGCCGGGAGCCTCACGCTCGCCGCTCGCCCCGCCGAGGCCGAGACGAGCTTCGCCTACGCAGCTCTGGGCGACCTGCTGCGCGACCACGTCGATGCTGTCACGGAGCTGCCTTCGCGCCAGCGACGCGCTCTCGAGGTCGCGCTCCGGCTGGACGACGAGCGCGATGACGCGCCCGACCAGCAGAGCGTCGCGCTCGCGGTGCTCGCCGTGCTCCGGCAGCTCGCCCGGCTCCGCCCGCTCGTAGTCGCGATCGACGACGTGCAGTGGCTCGACGCCGCTTCGGCTTCGGTCGTGCGCTACGCCGTGCGAAGGCTGGACGCGGGACCGGTCGGGTTGCTGGCGGCGTGGCGGACCCAGCCGGGCGCCCCGGTTCCGCTGGAGCTGGATCGGGCGCCCACGGCAGAGCGCCTGGAGCGCGTTGCACTGTCGCCGCTGAGCCTCGGCGCCGTGCAGCACCTGATTCAGGACAGGCTCGGCTTCCTGCCCGCACGCCCTGCCCTCCGGCGCCTGCACGAGCTCTCCGGCGGCAATCCGTTCTTCGCTCTGGAGCTGGCGCGGGCGTTCCAGGAGGGCGCCATCCAGCTCGAGGCGGGCGAGCGGCTGCCGGTGGCGCTCGACGAGCTCGTGGGTGCCCGGCTCGAGGCGCTGTCGCAGAACGCCCGCCGTGCGCTCGCCGCGGCAGCGGCGATGGCCCAACCGACGGTCGCGCTGGTCGAAGCGGTTGCCGGCGACGGTGGGGGTGCGCTTGACGAGGCCGAGCGGGCGCAGATCGTCTCGGTGCGGGACGGGCGCGTCCGCTTCGCCCATCCGCTCCTCGCCTCCGGGGCCTACGCCGCGATCGACGCCTCGGTGCGCCGTGACCTCCACGCTCGAGCCGGCAGCGAGGTGGCCGACCCGGAGGAGCGGGCCAGGCACCTGGCGCTGGCCGCCACCGGACCGGACGAGGGCGTGGCGAGCGCCCTGGAAGCGGCGGCAGCTAGAGCGGACGCCCGCGGCGCCCCGCCCGCGGCCGCGGAGCTGTACGAGCGCGCCGTGCGGCTGACGCCACCGGACGCTCGTGGCGACGTGCTTCGCCGCACGATGCACGCGGGCTTTTCGATCTTCCAGAGCGGCGACGGACCGCGGGCGCGCATGATGCTGGACGAGGTGGTATCGGAGCTCGAGCCGGGACCGGATCGAGCGCGAGCGCTGATCAACCTCGCGCGCGTGCGGGGGGTCGACGACGACCTCCGCGCCGCCGAGGCGCTCTTTCGGCAGGCACTCGACGAGGCCGGCGGCGATAACGAGCTCCTCGCCGCCGCGGGCGAGAACCTCGGCTCGATCCTGTTCCGCTTGCGGGAACGGCTCGAGGAGGCGGTCGAACATACCTCGGCGGCCGCCGCGGCGGCGACCGCGGCCGGCAGCAGCGGGTGGCTGGCGGAGTCGCTCAGTGTGCGCCTCATGGCCGAGGCGGCCCTGGGTTGGAGCGCGCAGGCAGCCGCCACTCTGGAAGCGGCGCTGGCGCTGCAGCCCGACTGCGAGCACCGGCGCGCGATGGCGCAACCCCTGTTTCAGATCGGCGTCGTCTGGCTCTGGTGGGACGAGCTGGATCGCGCGAAGGAGGCCTTCGAGCGGCTGCTCGTGCGCGCTCGTGAGATGGGCGACGAGGGCTCGCTGCCCTACACAATGGTGCTGGCCGCCCAGGTTGAGTGCGTACGCGGCGACCACGCGCTTGCGGCGGCGCACGCGGACGAGGGTTACGAGATCGCGGTGCAGATCGGTCAGGAGACGGTGCGCGCGTACGTCCTGGCGCTTCGGGCCCTTGCCCACGCGGTGGCAGGTGAGCCGGAGGCCGCGCGCGAGCGAGCCGGGCGAGCACTCGAGCTGGCTGACAGGACCAGCGGGCGGCCCGCCGAGCACTTCGCGTTGACAGCGCTCGGAGAGGCCGAGCTGTCGGTCGGAAGGGCAGCCGAGGCCTCCCACGCCCTCGCGCCGCTGGTGGCGTTCCTGCGCCGCGAGCAGATACGGGAGCCCGGCACCGCGCGCGTCGTCCCGAGCCAGGTGGAGGCCCTGATCGCGCTCGGGGAGCTGGACGCCGCGTCCGAGCTGCTCGACTGGTACTCGGAGAACGCCGAGCAGCTTCAGCGGCCCTCCGCGCTCGCGGCGGCCGCCCGTTGCCGGGGCCTGCTGCGGGCAGAGCAGGGCGACCTCGACGGGGCGCTCGAGCTGCTGGAGAGCGCGGTGGATCTCAGCAGCGGGGTCCCGATCCCCTTGGAGCATGGGCGGGCCCTCCTGGCCCGAGGCGCGGTGCACAGGCGCGCGAAGCACAAGCGCGCGGCGCGCGAGTCGCTGGAGGCGGCCGAGGCCGTCTTCGATGGGATGGGCGCTCGGACGTGGGCCGAGCGAGCCCGCGCGGAGCTCGCGCGCGTCGGCGGGCGAGCGCCCTCGACGGGCAAGCTCACCCCGACGGAGCTCCGGGTGGCCGAGCTGGTGGCCGAGGGCCTCCAGACGAAACAGGTGGCGGCGGCGCTGTTCGTCTCCTCCAAGACGGTGGAGGGCCATCTCACCAACATCTACGCGAAGCTCGGGGTGCATTCGCGCGCGGAGCTCGCCCGGCTTCGGTCATCCCTACCCTCGGAGCATGCCTGAGGGCGACACCATCTACGGCGCGGCGCGGCGGATCCGCTCTGCGCTGGTCGGCAAGGAGATCGCCTCGATCGAGACGCATGAGCGCTTTGCGCGCGACCGCTGGCCCGAGCGACTCGGCGGACGTGCGGTTCGCGCCGTGGACTCGAAGGGCAAGCACCTCTTCATCCGCTTCGACGGCGACCTGACACTGCACTCGCACCTGCGCATGAAGGGCTGGTGGGGCGTCTATCCGCGTGGGCGGCGCTGGGGCAGGTCCCCGGGTCGTGCCTGGCTCGTGATACGGACGGCCGAGCACGACGTGGTGCAGTTCGGAGGTCCCGTGCTCGAGCTGATGACCGACTCTCGCTCGCGGATCGACCGCCGCATCGCCCAGCTAGGGCCGGACGTCATGGCCGACGAGTTCGACGAGCAGCGCTTCCTCCAGCGGCTGCGCGAGGACGACCCCACGCGCGGCGTCGGCGACGCGCTCCTCGACCAGCGCAACCTGTGCGGCATCGGCAACCTCTGGAAGGCCGAGGCGTGCTTCCTCGCCGGGCTCGACCCGTGGAAGCCGCTGAGCCGGGTGAGCGACGACGAGGCCCTCACCGCGGTGCGCGCGGTGCGCCCGCTGATGCTGCAATCGGGCGAGGGCGGCGGTCACGTGCGGGACCGCATGGTGTTCGAGCGCACGGGCCGACCGTGCCGGCGCTGCGGAACGAGGATCCGCGCGCGCGGCCAGGGTGACGACAACCGCCTCACGTACTGGTGTCCCGCGTGCCAGGCCTGATCCGGGTCGGACACAAGGGGGCGGACCACGTGGCGCCCGGCAACACCATCGAGAGCTTCGAGGCGGCGCTCGAGCACGGCGTGGACATGATCGAGTTCGACGTGCTGCGCACGCGCGACGGGCGGCTTGTGCTGGCGCACGACTACGAGGACGCCGATACCCGCGACTGCGTGACGCTCGAGGACGGCCTCGCGCACTTCGCCGGCGAGGCATACGCGGGCGTGGAGCTCGACGTGGACATGAAGCTGCCCGGCTACGAGCGCGAGGTCGCGGAGGGGCTTGCCCGGCACGGTCTGCTCGAACGCTCGCTGGTGTCGACGATGTACCCGGAGAGCCTCGACCTGCTCGGTGAGCTGCAGCCCGGCCTACGGCGCGGCTGGTCGGTCCCGCGCGTGCGGCGCAACTACCTGACCGCGCCGCTCTACGTGCGCGTGCCCGTGTACGCGATCGCTCTGTACATGCGCGCCCGCATGCCCGGGCAGGCGGCCGCGCGCATCCGCGCCGGCGGCTGCGAGGCGATCATGTGCCACCAGATCCTGGTCAGCGCCCGCCTCGTGCGCGCAGTGCACGGGACCGGCGGCCAGCTCTACGTCTGGACCGTGGACGACGCGCCGAAAATCCGCGCGCTGGAGACACTCGGCGTGGACGGCGTGATCACGAACGACCCGCGGCTGTTCGACTAGCCGGCGACTGCGCAGGAGCCGGTGGTCTGCGTGGCGGCCTCGCCCGAGCCAAGGTCCATCTCGGCAACCGCCCGGAGCTGGTAGGTAGCGCCCGGCGGCACGGTGATGTTGAAGGTCCAGCCGGTCTGCGCCCAGGTGAACTCGGCCGAGCCGGCCTCTTGCCACGGCGAGGTGGCCTCGCCCGCGAGCGGCACCCAGCCTTCGGGGCTCAGCCACTCGGCGGTGAAGCGGACCCTCAAGACATCCTCGGAGCCGTCACCGGCGAGCTGCGCCCGCGCGCCGAGCTGCTGGGCGTTGCAGATGTTCACGTTCGCCCACGAGGAGGTGTCAAGCTGCTCCGTCGCAGCGGCATGGGCCGACGGAGCGGTGGTTGCCAGCAGGGCTGCGGCAAGGACTGCCAACCTCGACTTGCGGGGCATTACCGGCAGCCTAGCGGGAAGCTTCGCGCGCGGCGAGCCGGAGCCGCTACCAGATGAGGCACATGGCCTTGGACGTGCCCGCGGGATCCCCGCCCTGCACGCCCTGCATGCCGGTCTCGGTGAGGAGCGTCCGCTCCCGGACCACCGATGCTCGCCTAGCCGTGCGGTGCCGCCTGCGCGCGTGGCGCGCCGTGGACGGCGCGTCGCGCCACTGGACCTCGACGATGCCGCGCATCACGTAGGTGGTGCCGCTCGGGGGCTGCACGAAGCGGAACGTCCAGCCGGACTGGCGCGCCGACATGTCGGCCGGGCCGACGTAGCTCCAGTCGGTCACCCCACTGCCGCCGACGGTCTTCCACTCCTTGGCGGCGCCGCTCCACCACTGTGCGGTGTAGCGCGCCCAGATGCGCTCGTCGGAGCCGTTCCCGGGGACGCTTGCCCGGATGCCGAGCGCGTTTGGAGAGCCCGCGGTGTCGCAGATGTTCACCGTTGCCCAGAACGGACGGCGGGCGTCCTCGATCACGGCTCGCCTCGTTGCGGCGCGCGCGCTGCTCAGAACCGGTCCACCAGAGCGCTGCCCATGCGCGGAATTCACGGGCGGAAGCTCGGCCACGACCACGCCGGGCGGGAGCTCGGGAGCCCTGTCGGCGCCCGCGGGGAGGCGCAGCTTGGCATTGGCGGGGCCCGCCGCGAGAAGGGACGCGGCGCAGGCGAGCAGAACCGTGGGGGCGGCAAGTCTTCGCACTACGGCTCGTACATCGGGCCATATTGGGATGCACTTGAGCGTGGGACACTGAAATTCGTGATGGATACGAGGCCCGCGCGTACTTATGGCGTGAACCAAGCGCTCGCGGAATCCGTGCCGCTGGTGACCTCCACCCATGCCGAGGGGTTCGCCGAGCTCTACGAGCGCACGTTTCCGCGCGTGTACGCGTACGTGGCATCGCTGCTGCGAGACAGGGCCGCCGCCGAGGACGTGACCTCGCAGGCCTTCGAGCGCGCCTACCGGAAGCGGCGCAGCTATCGGCCAGCGCGCGGCTCGATGGACGCCTGGCTGTTCGGCATCGCCCGCAACGCCGCGCTCGACGAGCTGCGCAAGCGCAAGCGCCGGGCCGTGCTCGAGACCGACCCGGAGGACACGGTGTCGCCGGCGCCCGAGGACCACGCCGAGTTCGCGATCAGGCGCGAGACGGTACGGGCGGCGCTCGGGTCATTGGACGGCCAGGAGCGCGACCTGATCGCTCTGAAGTTCGCCGGCGGCTTGTCGAACGCCGAGATCGCCCGCGTGCTCGGCATGTCCGAGTCGAACGCCGGCACCCGCCTGCACCGAACCATCACCAAGCTGAGAGAGGCCTGCCATGAGTGACCAGCTCGCCGCAATCGACGATGCGCTCGAAACTGGCTCCGCTGATCACCACGATCCGCTGACACGCGAGCTCCAGGAGCTGGCGCTGGCGCTGCGAGCCGACGCGCCGGAGGCCGACCCCGACTTCGAGCGCGGGCTGCGCGATCGAGTCGACCGCGGCTTCGCCAAGTTGCCGGGCGCCCGGCGTCCGCTCTGGCGCCGGATTGCGACCCCGGCCCTGACCACGGGCGTCGTGGCTTTGCCGCTGGTGCTGATCGTGATCCTCGCCGCTGGCTCCGATACCTCGGACCAGGGCGATGCCGGCGGCGGCGGAGGTGGCGGGTCTGTGATCGCCGAATCCGGAGGCGGAGGGGACGACGCCGGAGCCTCCGCGTCGGCCCCCGAGACGCCTGGCCGCGCGTTGGCAGGTGGCCAGGCGCAGCGTGCGGCCGACCAAGCCGGGGGCGGCAGCGAGGCCGCAGTGGTGCTCCCGCCCGACGGCGGCTTCGCGCCCGGTCAGCGCAACCGCAAGATCGAGCGCTCGATCGGCCTCGAGCTGGAGATGCCGGTCGACCAGATGGCGCGCGTGGCCGAGCAGGTCACGACCGTGACGAACCGCCACGGCGGCTTCGTGCTGAGCTCGTCTGTCTCCACCGGCGAGGACTCGGCCGGCGGCGACTTCGAGCTGCGCATCCCGTCCGCTCGGCTGCGTCCCGCCCTGCGCGACCTCGCGGCGCTCGCCGACGTGCGCACGCAGACTCAGAGCGGCCGCGACGTCACACGCGAGCACGTGACCGCGAAGGATCGCCTCCAGGCCGCGCGCGCCGAGCGCCGCAGCCTGCTGCGCCGCCTCGAGCTGGCAACCACAGACGAGGAGGCCGAGGCGATTCGCCGCAGGCTCGACATCGTGGCGGGCGAGATCAACGGCCTGCGCTCCCAGCTGCGCGGCCTGCGGCTGCGGACCGACTACGCCGTGGTCACTGTGAGCCTGTTTCCGAAGGACGGTGACGAGGGCGGTGCCGTCGGCGGCTCCTTCGACGACGCACTCGGCGACGCGGGCGATCTGCTCGTCGCCGTGGCCGGCCTGATCGTGCGGGCGCTGGCGGTCGTGCTGCCGCTCGGGCTGATCGCGCTGCTGGGCTGGCTCGCGGGTCGCGCGGTGCGGCGCCGGCAGCGCGAGTCGGCGCTGGCGTAAACCCGGCGGCATGGGCGCTCGGCGGCGTGCGTATCCTCGCTGCTGTGGCGCCAATCACCGCGATCCACTTCACTGACCCCGCGTGTCCCTGGGCGTACTCGGCGCGGCCGGCCCACGCTCGGCTGCGCTGGCGCTTCGGCGACCAGATCGAGTGGCGCCTGGTCCTGATCGGGCTGAGCGAGTCGGCAGAGGCCTACGAGGCGCGTGGCTACACCCCCGATCGCCTGCTCCGCACCCAGCACCTGTTCAGCGAGCGCTTCGGC
>DASUQG010000292.1:0-14336 GCA_036280695.1 Thermoleophilaceae bacterium | reverse complement strand
GCCAGTGCTTGCGGATCGCGAACATCATGGTCCGCCTCCGTAGACCGTGGCGTCGCCACCCGGGGCGTTGAGGTTCGGCGGCTCCTGCGTCTCGCAGGGCACGTCCGGCCGGTGCGGCGGCGGCATGTTCGGGTCGGGCGGCGCCGCGGGCTCGATCCTCCCGGTGCCGAGCTTGAGCGGGTTCACGCCCTGGATGTGGAAGACCGGCGTGTTCGCGTCGTTCACGCGGCTCTCACCGGCGAGGCCCACGAAGCTGCGGTTGATCTGCTCGCGCACGGCGTGCCCCGAGTTGCCCTCCTCGATGCTCGGGATCTCCGACTCCATGAACGGCACGAGCACGTTGTTCGTGCACGAGGAGAGCGCGCGCAGCCGCTTCAGGAACGGCACGAGGCGCGTGTTCAACTTCACCAGGCTGGGCACCGCCTGACGCAGGTCGGCAGCGAGCCCCTTCAGCTCGCTCTCCTGCATCAGCAGGCGGGCCTGTTCGAACCACGGTATGGCCGCGTCGAGCGCCGGGACGGACGAGCGCACTCCCGGCAACGCCTCTCGCGAGAACGTCCGCAGCGTCGGCAGCGCGGCGTTCAGCTCGGCGAGCGCCGGGGAGCCCACGCGCAGCGTGTCGCGCAGCGCCGGGACCGCCGCCTCGAGCGCCTCGTCGTGCCGGGCGATGGCGCCGGCCGTCGTGTTCAGGTCGGTCACGAGCTCCTTGAGCGCCGCCGGGTTGTCGGCGAGCGCCGCGAAGGTCTTCTGCTGGCCCTTCAGGAGCCGCTGAATGTCACGGTCGGGGTCCACGCCGAGCAGCGCGTCGTTGGTGAGCGCGCCGTAGCGGTAGGCCGGCTTGAACGAGGGGATGGCGCGGTTGAACGCCTTCGCGCCGCCGCCCTCCAGCGCCACCGTCCCGTACTCGTGCAGGAAGGTCTGGAGGTCGCCGCGCACGTCCGAGTCGAGCGTGTCGAGGATGTCCGGCAGGGTTACCGTCGCCGCGGTCTGCGTGATCGGCACCGTCGAGCCGTCCTCGAGCTCGCCGCTGGACGGCGAGCCGGGCTGGATGTCCACGAAGAAGTTGCCCTCGAGGAAGATGCGCGAGCGGATCTGAAGCCGCGCGTCCTCGCGGATCGGGAGCGCGTCGTCCTTCAGCTCCATCGTCACCTCGGCCGCGCCGCCGCCCTCCTTCGGCTCGACCTTCGTGACCTTGCCGACCTCGACGCCGGCGATCCGCACCGGGGAGCGCGGCTTGAGGCTCTCGACGTCGCGGAACATCGCCTTCAGCTCGTACGGGTTCGCGAACGGGTTCGCCTTCGAGAATCCGAAGTAGGCGAGCAGCACGAGCGTGGTGATGGCGAGAACGCCGGCCTTGAAGACGCTCATGGCACGTCCCTCAGGTGGTCGATGCCGAGCTCGCGCGCCTTGAAGGTTCCGCCCGCCAGGCCGGGCGTGTCGGGATCCACCACGATGTGCTGGGCGTTCCAGCGGTCGCCCCTGGACAGGCTGTTGGGATAGCCGGTCTGGCCGGCCTGGCAGTCCGCGCGCCCCTGCGAGTCGATCGCCGGGCCGCCGTACTGCGTGTGGAGCGACTGCTGCGGCGGCGTCGCGTTTGGATCGCCGTCGACCGGCTTCGTGGACTCGGTGGAGCCGAGCGAGTTCTCCTGATTCGTGTCGACCAGCTTGGCGAGGATGCGCTCGGTGGTGCCGCCGGCGACCGTGGCGGACTGGTGCGTGCCGAGTGGGTTGAAGAAGTAGACGAGGAAGTTGCAGACCGTCTGGTAAGGCGCCACGAACTCGAGCGCCGGGCGCGAAACCTGGACGCCCCTGCGCAGATCGCGCAAGGCGGCCAGGGTGTTCGGGTTTTCGCCGAGGTCCTCGGCCGCCCGGAAGAGCTGCTCCAGGTCCTCGCCGAGCTGGGGCGTCTGGCGGAATGCGGGCACGCCGGCCTGAAGCGCGTCGTTCACGAGCGGCAGCGTGCGCGGCAGCTCGGCCGTCCCGGGCTGAAGGTCGCGCGAGACCGACGCGAAGCGGGCCAGGAACGGCGTCTGGACGCGGAACGACTCGGTAGCCACCTGTAGAGTCGGCGGGCTCTCTTCGATCGTCTGCCGCAGCGCCTTGGGATCGCGCCCGATCGCCGCGAAGGTCGTGGCCATCTCGCCGAACCAGCGCGCCTGCACCTCGGCCACGGGAGCGGCCTGGGCCGCCGCCGCCCCGAGGCCCGGGAAGAAGTTCCGCAGCTCGGTCTTGGGGTCGGAGAGGTTCCGCATCACCGGCAGCAGGAAGCGCGTGAACGGCTCCAGCTCGCCGATCGTGGTGTTGATGTCGGGACCGCGCCCGGCGATCGAGTCGCCGAAGCCCTCGAGCGAGTCGCGGGCGTCGGTGCGCGTCTCCGGCGCGAAGGTGGAGAGCACGTCCTCGAGCTCGGGGGCGTTCTCACTGGCGTTCCGCATCGGGATCGTGTCGCCGTCCTGGAAGGTGCGCTTGGCGCGGCCCGGGATCAGCTCCACGTACTTGAGCCCGAGCGCGGAGCGCGGGCGCACGGACATGGTCGAGTCCACCGACAGCGGCTCGATGGCCTTGTCGAGCTTGAGGTCGAGGACGGCGATGGCACGCTCCTCACCGCCCACGATCTTGCGCTCGCTCTTGATGTCCTCGACGATGCCGACGCGGAAACCGCCCGCCCGCACCTCGTTGCCCTTGACGAGCTTGGCGCCGTTCGGCATCTCGGCCTTGAGCTGGTAAGTCGGCACGAACGGCAGCCCGGTGTTCGCGCTGTAGGAGATGAAGACCGCGACGATCGCCACGAGCACGGTCACGGCGCCGATGAGGACCGGGCTCGCGCCGAGCTGTCGAGTGCCGCGCCTCATTGGCCGAGCAGGTAGTCGAGGGCAGGGTTGCTTGCGCCGGCTTGCGTGCCGCTCTGGCGCGGGCGACTGTCAGCGCTCGCGGCCGCCGCCCCGGCGGTCGGGTCCGGCGTCGTCACGCCCGGCTGGGTCGGGCCGAGGAACTGGTTGCACTTCTCGATATGTGCCGCGTCCGGCTTGATCGCGTAGCCCGAGCACAGCGGGTTCACGAGGGCCGTCAGCCGCAGCACGTGGCCGACGTCGTCGAGCGCGTTCGTGGAGAGCGTCTGCCAGTAGAAGAAGTTCCAGATCGCCTCCATGCCGGTGAAGCCGGCGCGACTGCTGGTGGTGTGGGTCTTGTCCCCCGCCGGCGGGCCGCTGGCCGCGGCGCGACGATCCGGCTCGACGCCCCGCTTGCGGTCGTCGATCGTCTGGAGGAGCTGGCGCAGCGGCTTGGCGAAGCCGGGCGCGTCCTTGGCGAGCCGGCGCAGCTCGCGGATCTCCTCGTCGGTCTTGAGGACCGCGCGGCGGCCGACCACCGACGCCTCGCCGAGCGCCTTGAACGCGGGCAGCCCCTCGGCGGTGAAGGGCCGCAGACGCGTCAGGAAGGTGTCGAGCTCGTCGGAGGCCGACTGGAGGTTGCGCAGCACGGGCGTCTGCGCCTCCGTGAGGTCTCCGAGGCGGCCCATGTAGGGCTCGAGCTCGGTGAGGAACGCCGGCAGCCGCCTGAAGCTCTCCCCCAGCTGCTCGCGCCGCGAGGCCGAGATCTCAGCGGTCTCGCCCGCCTCGCGCACGAAGCGGCTCACGTCGCGCTTGCGATCCTCGAGCGCCCCGACCACCGTGTGGGCGTCGCCGATGAACTTCTCGATCGTGTCGGTCTGGCGGCCGAGGATCTGCAGCGTCTCGCTCGTCTCGCGCAGCGCCGGATGCGCGCGCCGCAGGACGTTGCTGAGGTCGCCCGGGCGGCCGGCGAGCCCCGCGCCCAGCTCGCCCACGATCAGGCGCAGGCGGTCCTGATAGGGCCGGCGCAGGATGTCGTTGACCAGGTCGATTGCGATCGTCGAGCTCGTCTGCTCGACCGGCACGCGCCCGCCGTCGGGCAGCCGCTCGTCCGACGCGCCCGGCTGGCAGTCCACGAAGTACTCGCCGATCAACGACTGCGGGCGGATCTCGCAGTGCGCGTCCTCGCGCAGGTCCGCCAGGCCCGGCTCGGTGACCTCCGCCTCCACCAGCGCCAGCGGGCGCCCGTTCACCGTCTTGACCTTGAACGTGCTCGTCTTGCCGGCCCTGACTCCCGCGACCTTGAAGTCGCCGCCCTCCGTGAGCCCGAACGCGTTGTCGAACAACAGCTCGTAGGTCTTGCTCCCGCCGTCGTCGTCGCTCTCGGCGCCGACCGTCAGCGCCGCGCCGCAGACGAGCGCGAGCAGCAGCGCAACGATGGCGGCCACCCGCTTCACGGGCCCACCGTCCGCTGGTTCGGGTCGCAGTCCAGCTGGGCGGCCTGATCACCGGAGAAGACGTTGCTGCCATCCGCCGCGGGCAGCTCGTTCGCGCCGGGGCAGCGGCGGAACTGCTTCAGCTTCGGGCCCGCTCCGTAGAGGATCTCGGAGAAGTTGATCCACGCGCGCGAGAAGCCGCCGTTGGCGTCGTAGCCACCCGTCGTGGAGAAGTCGTCCATCCAGCCCACGAAGTCGGGCGTGTACGGACGGCCGAAGGCGATCGTCGGCGCGGCTCGGTTCAGCGCGTCGGTGGTCTCCGGGAACGCGCCGCGGCGATCGGCACCGTTCACGCGCTGCTCGTCCATGGCCACCCGCGCGAGCGGCGGGAAGCTCTTGATCAGCTCGATCAGGTCGTTGTCCGGTCCCGCCTGGCTGATCGTCCGGGAGAGGTCGCGGATCGTGGGCTCGCCGTCGCGCACGAACAGGCGCGCCTCGTCGAGGAACGGGCCCAGCCGCCGCACGGCGGGCTTCGAAGCGTCCACGAGCGGGTCGACGTCGTCGAGCGCTGCGCGCAGGTTCACGAAGGTCGTGTTCGCGCGCCGCATGAAGGGCGGGAGCCGCTCGACGGACTCGGCGAGGGCGTCCTGCTGGCGCCCGAGCGCGCCGAAGGTCGCGTTGAGGTTGCCCACGACGCCGGTGAGGTCCTCGCGGCGCTCCGCAAGGGCGTTCACGAGCGTGCCGGAGTCGACCAGGAAGCGCTCGAGCAGCGCCTCGTCGCGGGTCAACTCCTGGAACAGGCGGCTGCCGGTGCTGAGCGCGGGGTTCAGGTAGTGGACGCCCTCGCGCAGCTCCTTGCCGCGACCGCGGAGCATCTCGCCGGAGCCCTTGAAGAAGTCCTGGAGGCCGGTGCGCGTGCGCTCGTCGAAGAGGGCGAAGATCTGGTCGAGCTCCACGGCGGTGGCGGTCTGGTCGGTGCCGATCACGCCGCCGTCCTCGATCTCGTCGCCGTTAGCCGGCCCGAGCTGGAGGTCCACGTAGCGGTTGGCGATGCCGGACAGCGACGCCTGCTTCACCGTCATGCGGGTCCCGCGGCGGAGCGGCTCGTAGTCGGAGTCGGCGATTCCGAGCTTGACCTTCGCCTGGCCCGTCGGGGTCACGTCGATGTCCTTGACGGTGCCGACCGTGACGCCGCCGGCCTTTACCTCGTTCCCCTTCACGAGCTGGCCCGCGTTGGTGAACTCCGCGGTCACGGTGTAACCACCGTCGCCCCGGAACAGCAGGATTGCGACGGCTACAACCGCGAGGAGGACCAAAGCGGCCGCTAAGGCTCGCTTTTTGAGATCCGGACCTCCCTCCGTGCGCAGTCCGGCCCCAGCTGCGCTCATTCGGGTCACTTACCCCGGTTTGGGGGCCTCTCACACACGGGAACCCGCGCGGGAATTAGGAAAGCAGCGGCAGCAGAGCCTGGAGCTTGACCTCGGTCTCGGCAAGCTCCTCGGCCGGAACGGAGTCCCGCACGATGCCGCAGCCCGCGTAGAGATGTGCCACGCGACCCCTGAGAAGCGCGCAGCGCAGGGCCACGCAGAACTCGCCGTCCTCGGCCAGGTCGGTCCAGCCGACGGCGCCCGCGTACCAGCCACGATCGAGGCCCTCGAGCGCCGGAATCAGGGGCAGCGCCGCCTCACGCGGCTCGCCGCCGACGGCCGGCGTCGGCAGAAGCAGCCCCGCCAGCTCCACGGTCGGAACGGGATCCGCCAGCTGCGCGCGGATCGGCGTGGCCAGGTGCTGGACGTTGTGGACCTTCACGAGCACCGGCTGCTCCGCCGCCGCCACCCAGAGGCTCACGGGGTCGAGCGTGCGCTCGATCCGGCGCGCCACGATCGCCTGCTCCTCGCGGTCCTTCGTGCTCTGGAGGAGCTGCTCGCCCAGATGGTCGTCCACGGACGGGTCCGCGCTACGGCGGGTTGTGCCGGCGAGCGCGACGGTCTGTGCACGCTGACCGTCGCGGCGCACGAGCAGCTCGGGGCTGGCGCCCACGAACGCCGCCTCGGGCGTGCCGACACACCAGCAGTAGCAGGCGGGAAACAGCTCCCGCAGCGCCCCGAACACCGCGGCGGGGTCGTGCCCGATTGGCGCGTGCACGCGCACCTCGCGAGCCAGGACGACCTTCTCGAGCGCGCCGGCGCGGATGCGCTCCACCGCCCGCTCCACGGCCTGCTCGTAGTGCGAGGGCGGGGCCGCGCTCGCCACACGCGTGCGCTCCACGGGGTCGGGGTCGACGAGCGGCATCGCAGCGGGCGTGAGGTCGTTGGCGCGCCTCAGGAGGCGCTCCACTGTCGCGTCGATGTCTTCGTCGGGTTGAACGACAGCATTGAGGGTCATCCTTGCCTCGCCGCCTTGCCTGACGAGTGACAGCTCTGCGAGCACGAGGCTCGCGGGGGGCAGTCCCGACCACTCGGGCGAGGAGCCGCCGTCGTGCGCGAACGCGAAGCCGCCCACGAACACGGGGCCGGCGGCGGGCGGCCTCAGCGGGTCCGCGCCCGGGTCGTCGGCGATCGCCGAGCGACCAAGCTCTCGCGCCCGCGTGGCCACCTCGGCGAAGCGCCCCGGTCCGCGCGCCTCTATCGCCATGGCCTGACCGAGCGCCGCGAGCGCGAACCCGTCGCGGTCGGGCTGCTCGAGGCAGGAGAAGCGGTCGTCGGGGCGGCGGGCCTGTAGAACGGCGGCACTGAGGTCGAGCTCGGCTGGGATTGGCACCGTGATCGCCGCCAGCGCCGGCGCTCCGGTGCGCCGCGCCCGCCCGGTCGCCGCGGCCACGTGCGCCTGCAGCCGCTCGACGGCTGGCGCCGCCAGGCTTAGCGGTCGGGTGTGATCCGATCTACGACGCGTATGCGGTCGTGAATCGGACCACGTCGCCATCAGGTCGCGCTGCGGCCCCGCGCCACGGCGATCTCGCCGGTGCGAATCAGCTCGATCAGCCCGAAGGGGCGGACCATGCTCTCGAAGGCCTCGATCTTGTCGTCGGTGCCCGTGATCTCCACGGTCACGCTGCGCTTCGAGACGTCCACGGTCTTGCCGCGGAAGATCTCGGTGAACTGCATCACCTGGGCGCGGGCGTCGCCGTCCTGGCACGAGATCTTGAACAGCGCCAGCTCGCGCGCCACCGTCTCCTCGGGCTCGAGGTCGCGGATCTTGATCACGTGGACGAGCTTGTGGAGCTGCTTCGTGACCTGGTCGATCGGGTGCGCGGCGCCGTCGACCGTCAGCGTGATCCGGGAGATCGACGTGTCGTCCGTGGCGCCCACCGCCAGCGAGTCGATGTTGAAGCCGCGGCGCGCGAACAGGCCGGCGATGCGCGCGAGGACGCCCGGCTTGTTCTCCACGAGGATCGAGAGGATGTGCTTGCGGCCGGTGCGGATGCCTCCGCTGACCTCGAGGTCCTCGAGGTTCAGGACCTCCTTGGTGCCTGGCTCACCCATCGCTCAGCCCACCATGTCCCTGGCGGCCTGGCCGGCCGGGATCATCGGGTAGCAGTTCTCCTCCTTGGACACGTGCACGTCCACGAGCACCGGACCCTCCTCGGCGAGCGCCTCCTTGAAGCCGTCCACCAGCTCGCTCTTGTCCGAGATGCGCATGCCCCGGGCGCCGAACGCCTCGGCGAGCTTCACCCAGTCCGGGCTCCCGCCCATCTTCACGGACGAGTAGCGGCGGTCCCAGAACAGCTCCTGCCACTGGCGCACCATGCCGAGGTAGCCGTTGTTCATCAGGAAGACCTTCACGGGGATGGCCTCGTCGACGCAGGTTGCGAGCTCCTGGACGGTCATGATCAGCGAGCCGTCGCCGGCCAGGCAGACCACGTCCTGGTCCGGGCACGCGACCTTCGCGCCGAGGGCCGACGGCAGGCCGAAGCCCATCGTGCCTAGCCCGCCAGAGTTGATCCACTGGCGCGGGCGCGTGAAGCCGTAGTACTGGGCGGCCCACATCTGGTGCTGGCCCACGTCCGAGGTCACGATCGCCTGCCCGTCGGTGGCCTCGAACATCGCCTGGATCATGTACTGCGGCTTGATCTCGGCGTCCGCGGTCTCCTCGTAGCCCAGCGGGTGCTTCTCCTGCCAGCCCTTGATGCGCTGCCACCAGCCCTCGAGCCGTGACGAGTCCGCCCCGAGCGCCCGGTACTCGGCCGTCAGCTTGGGGAGGATGTTCTTGGCGTCGCCGACGATCGGGATGTGCGCCGGCACGTTCTTCGAGATCTCGGCCGGATCCACGTCCACGTGGATGAACTTCGCCCGCGGCGCGAACTCGGACAGCTTGCCGGTCACGCGGTCGTCGAAGCGCGCGCCGATCGCCACGATCAGGTCCGCCTCGTCCATCGAGTAGTTCGCCGTGCGCGTGCCGTGCATGCCCGGCATGCCGAGCCACTGGTCGTCGTCCGCAGGGAAGGAACCGAGCCCCATCAGCGTGCAGGTCACCGGGAAGCGGTCCGAGCCGCAGAGCTCGCGGAACTCCTTGGCCGCGTTCGCGTTCACGATGCCGCCGCCGCCGTAGATCACCGGCCGGCGCGCGTTCGCGAGCGCCTTCGCGGCCAGGCGGATCTGCTTGATGTTGCCCTCGGTGGTGGGCTGGTAGCCCGGCAGGTGCACGCTCGCCACCGGCTCGTACGGGATGTCGGCACGCGAGAGGTCCTGCGGGATGTCCACCAGCACGGGGCCGGGCCGGCCGCTGCGCGCCACGTGGAAGGCCTCATGGATCGCGGTCGGGATCTCGCGCGGGTCCTGGATCAGGATCGAGTGCTTCACGATCGGCATCGTGATGCCGGAGATGTCGGCCTCCTGGAAGCCGTCCGTGCCGATCAGGTCGGTGCGCACCTGGCCGGTGAGGAAGACGGTCGGCACGCTGTCCATCACCGCGTCGGCGATGGCAGTCACCAGGTTGGTCGCGCCCGGGCCGCTCGTGGCCAGCGCCACGCCCACCTTGCCGGACGCCTTGGCGTAGCCCTCGGCCGCGTGGCCGGCGCCCTGCTCGTGACGGCACTGGACGTGCCGCAGCCCCGCGTCGTAGAGCGCGTCGTAGGTGGGCAGGTTGGCGCCGCCCGGGATGCCGAATACATGGTCGACGCCCTCCGACTTGAGGCATTCCATGATCGCGTCGACGGCTCGCATGACGGTGCGGGTCCTTTCGAGGTGAAATTGCGACTGGCCGGGCAGCCAGTCGGGGAGGTCAGTCTAACAAGCGTTTTTCGCGCTCAGAGCGCATTTCCTGCGGGACTGGGCGCCTCGGGGAAATGCAGGTCGGCCCCACAGCGCATGCAGACCTGGTCCGAGATCGGCACGACGTTGCCGCACTCCGGGCACTGCCGCAGCGGGTCGTCCTGCTCGTAGCGGTAGAG
Source organism: Thermoleophilaceae bacterium (assembly GCA_036280695.1). Taxonomy (GTDB): domain Bacteria; phylum Actinomycetota; class Thermoleophilia; order Solirubrobacterales; family Thermoleophilaceae; genus JACVRW01. Next base: position 4,683 of record DASUQG010000292.1, on the reverse strand, counting down.
GAGCGCCGCGAAGATGCCGATTCCCGGCAGCGCGGCTCCGACGAGGAACCAGATCAAGAACGAGCTTCCCTTCATGCGACCGATGGCCCCGGTCGCGATGCCGAAGACGAAGGCGATGAAGATGAATGTCACTGGCTCAGAGCACGCGCAGGGCCCAGATCACCGCGATCACGGCGACCACCGCCACGACGATCCACGCGATCGCCGCCACGAAGCCGAGCACCAGCTTGAACAGGACATACGCCGCGACGATCAGGACCGCTACGGCGAGCAGCTTTCGGGCTGCGTCTGAAACCACTTGTCCCATGCCTCAAGTGTAGGAGGCGCTAGAGCACTCTCGGGGGGCGAGTGGGCACATAGCGGTCGAGTCCCGGGAGCGGCACCGACGACATGATCCATGCCGGCCAGTGGACGGTGAAGCCGAGCCGGCGCAGGCGGTCGATCAGCCACCAGGAGTTGGTCGCGCAGAAGACGCCGACGGTCTCGGGCTCCTGGAGCTTCGCGACGCGGTCGAAGGCGGCGAGCAGCACCGGCACGAGGTCGCCGGGCGACTCTCCGACGGCGGGTCCGATCTGGCCCTCCGAGCTCACCCAGCAGAGCCCCGTGGCGTGTCCGCTCTGCGGGTCCATGGTGGCCAGGCAGCTCCGCGTCCGGCCGAAGAACTCGTGCAGCAGCGGCCGCTCGTGCCCGATCGCCCCCGGCTCGAGGCGCTTCCACTCCTCCACGGCGCGGTCGGGGGTGAGCCCGTGGACGTCGGGCTCCGCCGAGTCCAGCTCCTGCGCACGCTGCTCCAGGTAGGCCTCCACGCGGTGGCGCATGTGCCAGTGGCCGCTCATCGGCATCACGCCGAACTCCGTGAAGAGCGTGAGATCCGACGGCAGGCCGACCGACACCACCACCCGGCCGAGCTCCTTGGATGGCGACTGCGGCCAGACCTGCTCCAACAGCGCCCGCTCGATCCCCAGCCCGATGTGCGCGGGCGCCACCCACAGCTCCACGAGCTCGTCCATGGTGCCGAAGTGCGCCACGAGGATGTACCCGGCCAGCTCCCCGTCCAGCTCGGCCACGCAGAAGGACGCGTCCGACTGCCCCGCCAGGAACTTCACGAGCGGTCGTTCGCGCTCCCACTCGGCGTGGAGCTCGGCCTCGTCGCCCTCGGCCACGAGCCCGCGCTCGCGGCGAGACGCGCCGCGGGCGTCCTCGCCGAGCTCGAACACGGCCTGTAGGTCGCTCGCGCGACCCTCCCGGATGCTGAGCTCGCTCACTGACCGGGCGCCTCGCCCGACTGATGCACCTCGTCCAGGTAGTCCTGCAATGACGGTGGGTGGCCGAGCTGGCCGAGCTCCGCCGAGGCCCGCCCGAAGAACAGCCCCACGGTCCAGTCCGCGGCGAGCCGCACGCGCCGGGCCGTCCCGGGCATCGCCGCCAGGTGGTACGTGCGGGCGGCGAACCAGGCTGGGAAGCCGCGCAGGCGCAGCCCGAACACCGTCGCCACCGCCTTGTGCTGTCCCATGTCGACGAAGACGCCCAGCGTGCGGTAGCGGAACGGCCGCCGCCTCTTGCCGGCGAGCGTAGCGGCCACGTTGCTGCCCACCACGCGGCCCTGGCGGAGCGCGTGCTGAGCGGTCGGCGGGCTCGGCTGCCTGCGCCGCTGGGCGGGGTCCGGCACGGCCGCGGCGTCTCCGATCGCCCAGACGTTGTCCTGGCCCTTCACGCGCATCGTCGCGTCCACGTCGATGCGTCCGGCGCTGGTGAGCGGCAGGCCGAGCTGCCTGACGATCGCGGGCGGCTTCACGCCGGCGGTCCAGCAGACCAAGCGCGTGGGAACTCGCTCGCCGGTCGAGAGCGTTGCGGAGTGCTCGTCCATGCGCTCGAGGCGCGTGCCGGTGCGCAGCTCGATGCCGCGCGCGCGCAGCTCCCGCGAGGCGAACTCGGCGAGGCTCGCCGGGATCTCCGGCATGATCCGGTCGAGCATGTCGGCGATGATCCAGCGCGTGCCCGCGGCTCGGCAGCGCGGGTAGCGCTCGATCGTGTCGTTCACGTAGTCCTGAAGCTCCGCGATGCCCTCGACGCCCGCGTAGCCGGCACCGATGAACACGAACGTGAGGTACTCGCGGCGGCTCTCGTCGTCCGGCAGCGATTCGGCTATCTCCAGGTTGAGCAGCGCGCGGTTGCGCACCGCGATCGCCTCCGCGAGCGACTTGAAGCCCAGCGCGTGCTCGGCCAGCCCCGGGATCGGCAGCACGCGGGAGACCGAGCCGAGTGAGACCACCAGCTGGTCGTAGCGCAGCGTCTCGTCGCGCTCGTCGAGCGTGCGCACGTACAGCTCGTTCACGCCCGGGTCGGCGCCGGTCACACGGCCGACAAGCAGGTCGGCCCACTTGAGCTCCTCGCGAATCGGCACGACCACGTGGCGCGGCTCGAGCGATCCCGCCGCGGCGCCGGGCAGCAGCGGCGTGTAAAGCAGGAAGTTCACGTCGGAGACGATGATGATGCGGGCGCTGTGGCGAGGCAGCCGCCGCTCGAGCCGCCGCGCCGCGTAGAGCCCGCCGAACCCGCCGCCAGCGATGACTACGTCGAACGCCACACGCCGAGGCTACCCGGCGGCTCGTCGCGCCGCGTCCAGGGCGGAGCGCATGCGCCGGGGCAGACGCCGCGCTACGCGCCAGGGGGCACCCGCGAAGGCGTGGTTCGCGACGGTGGCGAAGCCCTCCTCGTCCACCCGCAGCGCCAGCAGCAGGTGCGCGATCCGGTCCGACGGCGGCAGCTCGCGCTCGACGGCGCGAACGCAGAAGCAGTGCACGCGGCGGCCTCCGGGCGACACCAGCAGAGCGCCGCCCTCGCCGAGCAGCCAGACGCCGAGCTCGCCGCGCTCGAGCGCCAGGCCGGTGGCGCGCTGGAGCTCGCGCTCGTCGTGGCCGAGCAGGTCGCCGAGCAGCCCCTGCGCGACCGGCTCGCCGGGTGCGGCACGCGGCTGCTTCGGCCGCACCACGCTCGCCCCGCGGAAGGCGTAGAGCTCAGGGATGATCCAGGCGTGCGCCAATGCGGCGAGCGCCACCGGCGTGGCCAGCGGCTCGAGCCAGATCATCCCGACGCCGGCGCAGATGAACGGCACCGTGTAGAGGAGCGTCCACGCGTGCCAGATGCGGCCCCAGCGGCGCAGCCAGCGGGCATCGGTCGGCTGGCGCCACGGGACCGAGGCGAGCTCGGGAAGAGCCTGGCTGGCGGCCACTATCCGCCGGCGATCGGGCGGCGCATGATCACCAGGTCGGCCTCACGCGGCAGCTCGCGCACGTGCGTGGCCTTCCGGGGCCCATCGGGCACGGTTCCGATGTAGCCCAGTCCCTGCTGATCGCCGAACTCGCGCACCGCCGCCTCGAACGCCGCGTCGTCCTCCGCCGTCCACTCGGCGAGCGTCGTATGACCCGTTTGATCCATCCGGATGAGTCGTGCCATGAGCTCAGGATACGCCGCTTTGCACAGGCTCTCGGGCCACAGCGCCATGGTCGCTCAGACCGAGGGCACACCCGCTGAGCGTGGGGGTACGTTTGGGCCAGCCATCCCTCGAGACCTTGGGGCTCGCACCTGTCCATCAAGACCCCTCGTTCAGCTCGATCCGCGGGTCCATCTCTCCCGCGCGTGATCGGAGTGCTCGTCGGCGCCGCGACACTCGCGATGGCGGGCACGGCGTTCGCGGACGTCAGCACGGAGACGCTCCCGCCGGCGCCAGCGGCGGCGCCAGCACCGGCGGAGACGCCGGTCGCCGCTGCGGTGCCGACGGTCGAGCAGCCGGCGGCAGCTGAGCGGCCGGTGGCGGAGCAGCCCCTCGCGACGCCACCGCCGGAAGCGCCGGCGGCGGCCGAGGCGGCGCCGGCCGCAGCCGCCCCTGCGCCGGCCGCCGCCTCACTGCCGCCGGCGGCGGCCGCACCACAGCCAGCCGCCGCAGCGGCACCGGCCCCCTCGGCCGCGGCCGCTCAACCCGAGCCGGCCCCCCAGGGCCAGCCCTCGCAGGAGGGCGAGCCGCAGTGTGTCGTCACAGCACCTGACGGCAGCTGCGCACTGGAATCAACGAACTGCGACGTCCTCGGCGACGACGGCGACAACGAGCTCTTCGGCACCCCGGACGGCGACATCATCTGCGGCCTCGGCGGCAACGACCTGCTGGAGGGCGGCGATGGCGACGACACCCTCGTGGGCGGGCCAGGGGCGGACGGCTTCTCCGGCGGCGACGGCCGCGACTGCTTCCTGACCGACGACGAGGACGAATTGCCCCCACCCGCTCCGGGCGATGAGCCCGAAGCTCACCTCCCGGACAGCGACGAGGCCTACCCCGGGCGCTGCGAGGGTCCGCCTCTCCGTCCGCCCGCCACCGACACGGAAGGCGGCCCCGGCGACGTGGCCACCGTCGGCGCGCTGTATGTCGCGCTGACCCGCTACGCCGGCGCACAGGCATCGGGGGAGCCCACCGAAGCGATCGCGTTGATCGCGACGCGCGCGGTCCGCTACTCGCGCGGTGAGATCAGCTTCCTCGTCGCGTGTTCGCGGGCTGGGGAGGTGCGGGTCACGCTCGCGGCGACTCGACGGGATGGGAGTCGTGTGCGCCTCGGAGCGACAACGTTCAGGTGTGGCGGCGACGGCGACGACCAGACCGTCACCGTGCGGCTCTCGGAGGCGGGCCGCCGC
>DASUQG010000291.1:0-13302 GCA_036280695.1 Thermoleophilaceae bacterium | reverse complement strand
AGACGGGTCTCCACCGCGTGGTGGGCAGGGAGCGCGTACGGCGCTGCTTCGCGCCACGAAGCTTCGAGGTGAGCCTCCAGGCGACCTACCTCGCGGCCGGCTCCTGACTAGCCGGCCTCCCGTCGGGTATACAAGCGCTGTGGGAAAGCTGCTCTTCACCCCGGTGTCGATCGGAGCCGGTCTCTTGGCCGGCTTCGTGGGCAAGAAGGTCTTCAACCAGGTCTGGGGCCTGATCGACGAGGAGGAGCCGCCGGACTCGAAGCACCGCGACATCAGCTGGGCCCGGCTGCTGCTCGCGGGCGCCCTACAGGGGGCGATCTTCCGCGCCGTCAAGGAGGGCACGGACCACGCCGCCAGACGCGGCTTTTACCGCACCACCGGCTCCTGGCCCGGTGAGAAGCGCCCAGATCCCGAGTAGCCAGCTCGCTGTGCGGGCATATCGGGCCGCAAGAACCGGCGCATTGCTGCGTTAAGGAGAGTAAGAGTTCACGGTTGAGCTCGGGTTCCGGCTTGGGAGATTCGCCAAATGGGAGGGCGAAGGGCCGGAACTCCGCGAGAGGAGTAGGGGTAGTAGGTGCGATCGCTGAGCGCTATCGGGCGAGTGGCCGCTGTCGGCGCGCTGATCGCTGCCGTGGTGCTGGTGGCACTCGTGCTGTTCGGTGGCGGGGGCGCCGGCGGCTATAAGGTCCACGCACGCTTCTTGAACGCCGGTCAGCTGGTCAAGGGCAACCCGGTGCAGGTGGGCGGCGTGCCGGTCGGCTCGGTGGAGGGCATCAAGCTCACCGACGACGGCCACGCGGAGATCGAGCTCTCGATCGACGGCGACCACGCGCCGCTGCGGAGGGGCACGCGCGCCGAGATCCGCCAGTTCTCCCAGTCGGGGCTCGCGAACCGCTACGTGGACCTGAAGCTCCCGCCGGATACGGACCAGACGATCCCCGACGGCGGGGTGATCGACACCGACAAGACGGTCACGCAGGTCGATCTCGACGAGCTCTACAACACGCTCGACCCTGAGACGCGGCGCTCGCTACAGGGCTTCTTCAAGGGCTCCGCCGACCAGTGGCGCGGCAGGGAAGAGGAGGCCAACATCGGCTTCCAGTACCTGAACCCGGCGCTGTCGACCTCCAGCCGGCTCTTCAACGAGCTGACTCAGGACACGCCGCTGCTCGAGCACTTCCTCGTCGACAGCTCGAAGATGGTCACCGCGCTGGCTGAGCGCCGCGACGACCTCGCTGCGCTGATCGGCAACCTGAACGAGACCACTCGCGCGCTCGGCAGCCAGAAGGCGGCGCTCGCCGAGTCGATCGGCCGACTCCCGCCGTTCATGCGCCGCGCCAACACGACCTTCGTGGACCTGCGCTCAACCCTCAACGAGGTCGATCCGCTCGTCGAGGCCTCGAAGCCGGTGGCGAAGCGCCTCGGGCCGTTCCTCTCGCAGGCCCGGGCCTTCGCCGCCGACGCCGAGCCGACCGTGCGCGACCTCCGGCTCACGATCCGGCGGCGCGGGCGCTCGAACGACCTGATCAACCTGCTGCATTCGTTCCCGCCGCTGGCCGAGATCGCCACGGTGAGTAAGCAGCGCAGCTACGCCCCCGGCGGCCACGCGGTCGACGTGGGCGAGACGCGCGGCGCCTTCCAGGAGACCGTCGACGCGCTCAAGGGCGGCGCGGGCGAGATCGGCTTCGCACGGCCGTACACCAACGACTTCCTCGGCTGGTTCGACGACTTCTCCACCACCGGCGGCGGCTTCGACGCCCTCGGAGCGACCGCGCGCGGCATGATCACGATGTCGCCGTTCCTGCACCCGGACTCGCTGGCCACCGGCCAGTACCGGCGCTGTCCGGGCGCCGCCGAGGCCCCCGCGAAGGACGGGTCGAACGTGCTCTCCGAGGCCGAGCGTGAGGCGGTCGGGTGCGATGAGAGCCACAGGGGGACGCCGCGATGAGGCGCGTGCTCGTGATCATGGCCGTGCTCGGCGTCTGTGCCGCCGCGTTCGTGCTCGCCGGTGCGTCCGAGCAGAAGTCCGAAGGCCGCACCTACAAGCTCGAGTTCGACAACGCGTTCGGGCTCGTGAAGGGCGGCGACTTCCGGGTCGGCGGCGTGAACGCCGGCCAGACGACCGACTTCGACGTGGTGAAGAGGAAGGGCGAGGCGCCCAAGGCGGTCGTGACCGTGGATATCACGAAGCCCGGCTTCGAGGACTTCCGCAAGGACGCGAGCTGCGAGGTCCGCCCGCAGTCGCTGATCGGCGAGTACTACGTGGACTGCCAGCCCGGCAAGTCGGACGAGCGGCTGAAGGACGGCGGCACGGTGCCCGTCGAGCAGACCGCCTCGACGATCCCGACGGACATCGTCAACAACATCATGCGCCGCCCGTACCGCGAGCGCTTCCGGCTGATCGTGACCGAGCTGGGAACCGGCCTCGCGGGGCGGCCGGACGACCTCCAGGAGGTGCTGCGGCGCGCCCACCCCGGTCTGCGCGAGACCTCGAAGGTGCTGCGCATCCTGGGCGACCAGAACGAGGTCATCAAGAACTTCATCACCGACTCGGACACCGTCGTGACCGAGCTGGAGAAGAACAAGCGCGACGTGGCGCGTTGGGTGCAGGAGGCCGGCGACGCCGCCGAGACCTCGGCCACGCGCCGCAACGAGCTGCGCGCGAACTTCCGGCGCTTCCCCGAGTTCCTCGACGAGCTTCGTCCGACCATGGCGCGGCTCGGCGAGCTCGCCGACGAGCAGACGCCGCTGCTGGCCGACCTCCAGCGCGCCGCCCCCGACCTCGACACCTTCTTCACGCGCATCGGGCCGTTCTCCGAGGCGAGCCGCCCGGCCGTCCGCTCGCTCGGCGAGGCGGGCGAGGTGGGCACGCGGGCCTTCCGCGAGGGCCGCCAGGAGATCGCGGAGCTGCGCACGCTCGCCTCCGGGGCGCCCGAGATGGCCAAGCCGCTGCGGCAGTTCCTCCAGACGGCCGACGACCGCCGGCGCGCGATCGAGGACGACCCGCGTGCGAAGGAGACCGCTCCGCCCACCCCGGACCCAACCGCCATCCCGGACAAGGGCGGCTTCACGGCCTTCGAGGGGATCTGGAACTACTTCTACTGGCAGACGCTCAGCATCAACATGCTGGACGACACCGCGCACATGCTGCGGGCGGGGCTCACGGTCGCGCCGGACTGCTCGAGGTGGCGCAACGAGCCGCCAAAGACGCCCGAGGACCACGAGATGTTTAAGCGCTGCAACTCGTACCTGGGTCCCAACCAGCCCGGCATCTACAGCCCCGACCCGCTCGACGATGGCTCGAACCCGTCGGCCGCGAGCCTTCGCGCAGAGAGCGGCAAGCCGCCCACGAGCCTCGGCGAGCAGCGCGGCGAGGGCCAGCCCGAGGCGGGGCCGCTGCCCGGCCAGCCGGACCTCTCGCAGCCGCAGATCACCCTGCCGCCACCGGTTCAGAACCTGCTCGACTCGCTCACGCCGAAGCAGCGCCAGCAGCTTCCGGACCAGCTTCCCACCAACCCCGACCAGCTCCAGCAGGAGCTCGAGCAGATAGGCGCCCCCGCGCCCACCGACCAGACCGCTGACCAGCTCCTCGACTACCTGCTCGCGCCGTGAGTCGCCGCCGCGGATCAGCCAGCGTCGCAGCCAGCCCGGTGCTGATCGGCGCCGCCACCGTGCTAGTCGCGCTCGTGGCCGTGTTCATCGCGTACAACGCGAACGCCGGCCTGCCGTTCGTCCCGACCTACAACCTCAACGCCGAGCTGCCGTCGGGCGCCAAGCTCGTGAAGGGCAACGAGGTCCGCGTCGGCGGCTTCCGGGTGGGCGTCGTCAAGGACGTCAGGCCGAAGGTCACCACTGTGAACGGCGAGCGCCGCAGCATCGCGGTCGCCGAGCTCAACCTCGACAAGAAGATCGAGCCGCTCGCCCGCGACACGCAGTTCCGGGTGCGCCCGCGCTCGGCGCTCGGGCTCAAGTACATCGAGGTCGAGCCGGGGACCGAGAAGGCCACCTGGCAGTCCGGCGACACCGTGCCGGTCACGCAGTCGTCCGAGCCGCTCGAGTTCGAGGACCTGTTCTCGACGTTCGACCATGAGACCCGTCCGAACATCCAGAAGGCCACCGACGGCTTCGGCAACGCGTTCGCCGGCCGCGGGCAGTCGATCAACAGCGCCATCGAGGCGCTCAACCCGTTCTTCAAGTCCCTCACGCCGGTGATGCGGAACCTGTCCGATCCGAGCACGGAGCTCGACCAGTTCTTCCTCCAGATCGGCCGTGCGTCGGCGCAGGCCGCACCGGTGGCGCGCACGCAGGCGCTGCTGTTCACGGACATGGCCGACACCTTCGCGGCCATCTCCGCTGACCCGCGCGCGCTCCAGGACACGATCGAGAAGGGCGCGCCGACGATGGACGTCTCGATCGACTCGTTCCGGGTGCAGCGCCCGTTCATGGCCGACTTCACCGACCTGTCCGCGCGGCTGCGCCCGGCGGCGCAGGAGCTGCCGCGCTCGCTGCCGGCGATCAACCGGGCGTTCGCGGTCGGCACCCCGGTGCTGCCGCGCACGGTCGAGCTGAACGAGAACCTCGAGAAGGCCTTCAACGAGGCGGAGGACCTGTTCGAGAACCCGAACACATTGCTCGCGCTGAAGGACCTCACGACCGCGATCACGGTCACGCGCCCGGCCATCCAGTACATCGCGCCCTACCAGACCGTCTGCAACTACCTGAACTACTTCATCCACCCGCTGGGCGAGATGCAGTCCGTGGTCCAGACCGGGCCGACGGGCGGCGGCACGCTCCTGAACCAGAACGTGAAGATCCCGAACTCGCACCAGCAGAACAACTACGGCAGCGGCACAGGCTCGCGGCCGTGGGACATCCTGCCCGACCAGAAGCCGCAGGGGGCGAAGGACCACCAGGGCAACCCGATGTTCCGCCTCTACGCCCCCGCTTACAACCCGGCCATCGACGCCCAGGGCAACGCGGACTGCCAGCTCGGGCAGACCGGCTACCCGAACGGCGCGCTCGGCCCGGGGCGTTACCACCCCGGCGAGCTCAAGGACGGCTCCGAGGAGCACGGCCTCCCGATCCCGGACGAGGTCGGCACCGGGACCAACGGAGCGATCACCGAGAACAACCTACCCGGCCTCTCCGGCGGCACGTACAAGTCGCGTGAGCTCGGCATCGACAACCTGGCGGACGTGCCATGAGCAAGCGCTCCAACGGCATGAGCCCCTTCCGCGCAGGCGTCCTGGCGCTGGTCCTCGTCGGGCTGTTCACCTACTTCGGCTTCACGAAGGCGAACCCGTTCGCCAACCCGTACGAGTTCAAGGCCGTCTTCAACGACGTGAACAACCTGAAGCCCAAGTCGCCGGTCCGGATCGCCGGCGTGGAGGTGGGCAAGGTCTTGAAGGTCGAGCCCGTGAGCGAGGGCAAGGGCGCCGCCCAGGTCACGATGGAGGTCGACGACAAGGGCCTCCCCATCAAGAAGGACGCGGAGCTGAAGATCCGCCCGCGCATCTTCCTCGAGGGCAACTTCTTCGTGGACCTGAAGCCGGGGTCGCCGACCGCCGACGAGCTCGACGACGGCGGGGTCATCCCAGTGACGCAGACGGCCGCGCCGGTCCAGTGGGGCGACCTGCTCACGGCGCTCCAGAGCGACACCCGCTCGGACCTCCAGACGTTCCTGCGCGAGTACTCGAAGGGGCTCGAGGACGGCGGGTCCGAGGGCTTCAACCAGGCGATCAGGTACTGGGAGCCCGCCTACCGCTACTCGTCGCTCTCCAACGACGCGACGCTCGGCAAGGACCCCGACCACGACCTCCAGCGGGTGCTCAGGGGTCAGCAGAAGACCTTCGCCGCGATCGTCAAGGACGAGGACGCGCTCAAGGACCTCGTGACCAACTTCAACGTGACCGCGGCGGCCTTCGCGCGCGAGGACGAGGCGCTCGCCGCCTCGATCCCGGCGCTGCGCGACACGCTGAAGGTCGGTCACCCGGCGCTCGAGTCGCTCGACACGGCACTGCCGTCGTTGCGGGCGTTCGCGCGCGACGCGCTACCGGGCGTCCGCTCCTCCGACGAGACGCTCGCCGAGTCGCTGCCCTTCATCACCCAGGCGCGCCTGCTGATGTCCGAGCCCGAGCTGCGCGGAACCGCGCGCGTGCTGCGTCAGACGATCCCCGACGTCGTGGCCTTCAACCGCACGTCGGTCCCGTTCCTGCGCGAGAACCGCGCGCTATCGGCCTGTACCAACAACGTGCTGGTCCCGTTCATGCACCTCAAGATCCCGAACCCCGAGTCGGGTAACGAGGCCGAGAACAGCGACCAGGAGGTGCGCGCGCAGCTGCAGCGCGGCTTCCCGGGCCTCTCTGGCGAGAGCCGACTCTCGGACGGCAACAACCAGTACGTCCACGCGGGCGCGACGCCCCCCGGCGACCGCGTGCGGCCGGGCCCGCCGCCGGACGGCGGCAGTATGCCGATGACGCACCGGCCGGACATCCCGTGTGAGGAGCAGGAGCTGCCGAACCTGCACGCTCCCGGCGGGCCGATCCCCGCGTTCCCGGTGCTCCAGGAGAGCCCCGGATCGGTCGTGAAGCCGCCTGCACCGACGCCGCCGCTGGACAGCTTCCTCGACGCCGCGCAGAAGTTCGTGGACGACACGCTGCCGCTGATAACGCAGGAGCGCGAGGCCTACGCCCGGCGCGAGGCGCGGCTTGCGAAGCAGGAGGGCGGCGGATGAGAACTGCCATCCGCAAGAACCTCGCGGACTTCCTCGCGATCCTCGGCGTGGTCGTGCTGGGCCTCGGGATCGGCGCCTACATCCTCGCGAACCAGCGGCTGCGCTTCCCGCTGATCGAGGACAAGCCGTACACCGTGAAGGCCGAGCTTCCGGACGCGCAGGCGGTCACGCCGGGGCAGGGCCAGACGGTTGTCGTGGCGGGCGTGCGCGTGGGCGACATCGGCGAGGTGGAGCTCGAGGACGGCAAGGCGGTCGTGGAGCTCCAGCTCGAGCCCAAGTACCGCGGCCTGCTGACGGACGAGGCGAGCGCGCTGCTGCGCGCCAAGACCGGCACCAAGGACATGTTCCTCGAGGTCGATCCGGGCGAGGGCGAGCCGCTCGAGGACGGCGGCCGGATCAGGGTCGCCAACACGCTGCCGGACATCGACCCCGACGAGTTTCTCGCCGCGCTCGACTCCGATACTCGCAACTACCTGAAGCTGCTGATCTCCGGCGCCGGCAAGGGCCTCGACGGCCGCGGCACCGACCTTCGCGAGGTGATGAAGCGCCTCGGGCCGCTGCACCGGGACCTCGCTCGCGTGAGCAAGGCGGTGGCCGAGCGCCGCCACAACATGCGCCGGCTCGTGAACCGCTACGGCCTGCTGATGGCGGAGCTCGGCAAGAAGGACAAGGACATCACCCGGCTCGTGCGCACCTCCAACATCACGCTGGGCGCCTTCGCCGACGAGGACCAGAACATCTCCGCGCTGGTGTCGAAGCTGCCAGGCACGCTCGACCAGACCGCCACGACGCTCGGCAAGGTCGACACGCTCGCGAAGCAGATGGGCCCGACCTTCGAGTCGCTGCGCCCGCCGTTCCGCAAGCTCGACGAGGCCAACGCCGCGGTGCTGCCGTTCGTGAAGGAGGCGGCGCCGATCCTCGAGAAGAAGGTGCGCCCGTTCGCGCGCGCGGCGCAGCCGTTCCAGCGCAACCTCGGCGCGGCGTCGAGAGACCTCGCCGCGGCTGGGCCTGACCTCACCACCTCGTTCCGCGGGCTGAACCGGCTCTTCAACATAGGCGCGTACAACCCGGGCGGCACCGAGGGCATCAGCGAGGACTGCGAGACCAAGGGCGTCTGCTCGCGCGCCGAGCGGGCTCGCAACGAGAGCTACCTGTACTGGCTCGCATGGGTCGGCCAGAACACCGTGTCGCTGTTCTCGACCGCGGACGCGCTCGGGCCAATCCGGCGCGCCTACCTACTCAACCTGAACTGCGACATCTTCAAGGCCGAGGCCACCAAGGGCGGCATGGGCGAGGAGGAGGCAGAGGGGCTCACGGCTCTGTTCGGCGGGATCGGGGCGTGCGCCAACCCATGATCAAGCAGACCCCCAGCATCGGCCGCATCATCGCGATGATCGCGTTCACGCTGTCCGTCTTCGCGATTCTGATCTTCCTCTGGCTCGCGTTCGGCGGCTCGGTGCCGCTCCAGCCCGAGGGCTATCGCTTCACGGTCCACATGCGCGAGGCTGCGACCCTCGCCGAGGAGGCCGACGTCCGCATGGCGGGCGTCAACGTCGGCAAGGTCAAGAGCAAGGAGCTCGACGTGGGCGGCGCGCGCACGATCGTCGAGGTCCAGATCGACGAGCCCTACGCGCCGATCCCGAAGGACACTCGCGCGATCCTGCGCGCCAAGACGCTGCTGGGGGAGACCTACCTCGAGCTCACCCCGGGCAACAAGGCCGCCGGCATGCTCGACGACGGCGGCCGCCTGGCCGACGCGCAGGTGGAGCCCACGGTCGAGCTGGACGAGATCTTCACGGCCTTCGACCCGGCCACGCGCCAGGCGTTCCGCGACTGGGTGAAGGAGCTCTCGGGCGCGATCAAGGACGGGCGCGGGCAGGACCTGAACGACGCGTTCGGCAACTTCCGCGGCTTCGCGGTCGACGGCGCCAAGCTGATGACCGTGCTCGACGAGCAGAACGTGGCCGTGCACCAGCTGGTGCGCAACACCGGCCAGGTGTTCGGCGCGCTCAACGAGCGTCAGGGCGCGCTGCGCGAGCTGATCGTGAACTCGAAGCGGACCTTCGAGGCCACCGCCTCTCGTGACGAGGCTCTCGCCGAGACGTTCGAGATCTTCCCCACCTTCCTCGACGAGAGCAAGGTCACCATGGCGCGGCTCGAGGACTTCTCGCGCTCCACGCACCCGCTCGTGAACGACCTCAAGGGGCCGGCGGACGACCTCGGGCCGACCGTGCGCGACCTCGGCGACCTCGCGCCCGACCTGGAGAAGCTGTTCCGCGACCTCGGGCCGCTGATCCGCGAGAGCCGCACCGGCGTGCCGGCGCTCGAGCGCACGCTGCGCGAGGCCGAGCCGCTCACCGAGGCGCTGCACACCTTCTTCCCCGAGCTCAACCCGATCCTTTCCTACTTCAACTTCCACCAGCAGACGATCGCGGGCTTCATCACGAACGGCGGCGCCGACATCGCGGCGGACTACGGCACCGGCCAGCGTGGCCAGGCGCAGATGGGCATCATCGAGGGGCGCTCGTTCGAGGCTTACAAGTACGGCGACCCGCCGCCCGCGTGGGTCCGTGGCAACGCCTACCTCCAGCCGAACACGCTCGGCCGCGCGCTGGTGCTCGGCGGGATCGAGAGCTTCAAGTGCCCGAAGGGCGAGCTGAAGTACGCGGAGGACGCACTCGAGCCGGGCGAGTCGCACGACGACAAGCTGGCGCCGTGCTTCGAGACCCCGCCGTCGCTCTACGACGGTCGCATCTTCCCGTACCCACGCAGGGGCGTCGCGCCGCTGCGCCCGGCGCCGCGCGGCTTCGCCGGCTCACAGGTGGCGAAGGACCCCGACCCCGCCGACTGAAAGACGGGACAATCCCGCCATGCCGTTCCTGTTCGGCAAGGCGTACAGGCGCATGGGGAAGCACTACTTCCTCCTGTACGTCGTCTTCGAGTTCGTCTCCGCGTTCGTCGTCTGCCTCGCCACGGTCGGGCTGTTCGCGCTCTACACGGATCCGTCCAGCTCCGAGTTCTGGACGATCGCGGCGTTCGCCGAGGCCTGCGTGGCGCTCAGCACCGGCTTCATGCTGTGGGGCGGCGCGAAGCGGGTCCGGCCGATCATCGACTGGATGGAGGGGCACGGGGACGCGCTCGAGGCATGGCGTGCCGCCGTAGAGGTGCCGCGCGAGCTGACGCTGCGGGTCGGTTGGCAGCCGTTCCTCCTGATCGGCGTCCCGGTCTCGATCTTCGCGACGCTCAAGGCCGACCTCGAGCCGTACAACGCGTTCATCATCTTCGCCGGTGCGGCCGTGGCCGTGGCCTATGCGGCGGTGCTGCACTTCTTCTCGTACGAGCAGTTCCTGCGCCCGGTGGTGGAGGACATCGTCAAGGAGCTCCCGCCGGAGTTCACCGGCGCCCCGCTGGGCGTGCCGCTGCGCTGGAAGCTGCTCGGCGCGCTGCCGCTGATCAACGTGATCACGGGTGTGGTGGTGAGCGGCCTGTCCACCGACGGCAGCGCGAATCTCGGCGACCTCGGACTCGACGTGGTCGTGGCCGTTCTCGTGGCCTTCACGATCTCGCTCGAGCTGACCCTGCTCGTCACGCGCTCGGTGCTCCAGCCGGTGGACGACCTGCTGAAGGCCACCGAGGCGGTCAAGCGCGGCGACCTCGACGCGCGGGTGCCCGTGACCTCGGGTGACGAGATGGGCCGGCTGGCCGGCAGCTTCAACGAGATGATGCACGGCCTCTCCGAGCGCGAGGCGCTGCGCGAGGCGTTCGGCGCATACGTCGACCCGGACGTGGCACAGCGCGTGCTCGAGCAGGACGGCGAGCTGATCGAGGGCGAGGAGCGCGAGGTCACCGTGATGATCCTCGACGTCTGGGACTTCACCGCGTTCGCGCAGCGCTCGAGCGCCCGCGAGACGGTGACCTTCCTCAACGACCTCTTCGGCATCGTGGTGCCCTGCGTGACCGAGCACGGCGGCCACGCGAACAAGTTCCTCGGCGACGGCCTGCTGGCCGTCTTCGGCGCGCCGGACCGGCTGCCGGACCACGCGGACCGCGCGCTCGCGGCGGCCGGCGAGGTCGCCACCTCGCTCAGGCGGCGCTTCGGCACCGATGTCCGCTTCGGCATCGGCCTCAACTCGGGGCCCGTGGTGGTGGGCTCGGTGGGCGGCGGCGGACGGCTCGAATTCGCCGTCATCGGCGACACGGTCAATGTTGCCGCGCGCGTGGAGAACCTCACCAGGGAGACTGGCGACGCGGTGCTGCTGACAGAGGCCACCCACTGTTTGCGCAGCGAAGGGACCGAAAGTCTGGAGCCGAGGGGCCGCTTTGCACTGAAAGGCGTGGCCGAGCTTGTGCCCATTTACGCCGTGGCGTTCCATCTGGACGGAAGTTTGATTCGGTCTCCAAAGACCGCTCAAGCCGAGGCCTGACGCTGCCGAAGTAAATACCGTGGCCCCCTTCCACCCGCTTCAGTACGAGGCGCGAGCCTTTGCAGCCCGCGCGCTGGCGGCCCTTGCCGTCTTCTGCACGATCGCCGTCGTGCTCCTAGCGGGCAGCACTGGGGACTCGATCGCGAGCGCCGCGGCCAAGGACGACAACGCTTCGAACGGCAACGGGCAGCAGGCGGCTGAAGCACCCACGCCCAACGGGAACGGGAACGGCAACGGCTTGGGCCTGGGGGGCGCCGGCAAGTCGGACCCGGCCGACCCGCAGCAGCCCGCCGAGCCGCCGCGCAGCGGCGAACCGGTTCCGGCCTCTGAGCCCGACCCTGCGCCGAGCGGGAACACCGGTGGGAGCGGAAGCGGCAAGGACACTGGCAGCGACACGCCTCACCAGACCGGCGCCGGCGGCAAGGGCAACACTGCCGACCCCGACCCGGCCACGCAGGGCAACACTCAGGCGCCGGCTCAGCCGGCCACTCCCGTCACGCTGGATCCGGTGTCCGCGCCGCCCGTGACGACGATCGGGAGCGAGGCCGACCCAGGCGACGGCAACCGCACCCGTAACCGGCTTCGACTCCAGCGCGGCACGGCGAGCACGGCGCCCGTCCCCGACCCGGGACAGGTGGCCGGAGTGGGCGGCACGGAGGCTCAGTTCCAGCCCGCCCCGGCCGCCGGCGCCGGCGCCTTCGAACGGGTCGGCCGCGCGCGGAACGGCGGCGACGGCAGCGCCAACCCGAACGACCGGCGCGCGCGCCCGAATGAGGTCAGGGGCACGAAGCAGGGCCCGCCGATCATCCGCGAGATCCCCCAGTTCGTGGACCAGGTGCCGCCCGCGCTGAAGTTCGCGCTCGCGGTCACGGGCGTCCTCTCGATCCTGCTTGCCTGCGCCGGCCTCGTGACCACGCTGCGCAACCGGTCGCTGGCGCGCCAGCGCCGTGACCTGCTCCAGGAGGTCGGCCTGCTCCAGAGCGCGCTGCTCCCGCCGGTGCCCGACCACGTCGGCGGCCTGCGCACCTCGGTCGCGTATCGCCCGGCCGACGGGCCCGGAGCGGGTGGAGACTTCTACGACGTGCTGCCGCTCCCGGGCGGGCGCGTCGGCTTCATCCTCGGCGACGTGTCCGGCCACGGCCGCGGCGCGCTCGCCCGTACCGCCTTCATGCGCTACACGCTGCGCGCCTACCTCGAGGCAGGCCTCGAGCCGCGCGTGGCCCTGCAGGTCGCCGGCCGGGTCATCGACGAGAACCTGGGCGGAGACTTCGCCACCGTGCTCCTGGCAGTGCACGATCCGGAGACGGGCTCGCTCACGTACGCGACCGCCGGGCACCCGGCGCCGCTCGTCGTCGGCCCGCAGCCGCACGATCCAGTCACGGCCGGCTCGTCCCCGCCGATCGGCGTGGGCGTGCGCACCGGCCTACGCCAGACGACGGTTCCGCTGGTGCCCGGCTCGGTCGCCGCAATGTTCACCGACGGGCTGCTCGAGGCGCGCACCGAGGGCGGTCTGCTCGGTCGCGACCGGCTCGAGGAGCTGCTCGAGGAGCTCGGCGACGACGCCACGGCACGCGGCCTCGTCGAGTCCGTGAACAAGGTCGCGCGCGTGATGTCGGACGACATCGCCGCCGTGGTGATCCAGCCCACCAACGCAGCCACCGCCGGCCTCTTCCGCACCGAGCAGCTCGAGCTGACCGCTCGCGAGCTCGACAGCCGGATCGCCGAGCGCTTCCTCGAGGCCTGCGGCGTCTCGGACCAGGAGGTCCAGACGGCCATCTACGACGCGCGCATGATCGCCGACCGCTTCGGCGGCGTGATCCTCCACGTCGTATTCGGCAACCGCCTCCGCGTCGAGGTGCTCCCGCGCAACGTGGAGAGCATCGAAGCCGCCTCGCGGCGCGCCGCCGCCGCTCGCTAGAGAGCCTCGAGCACGGCGTCCGGGCGGTCCTCCGGGACGAAGTGCGCCGCGTCCTCCAGCTCGATCACCCGTGCCTGCGGGAAGATCTCGCGCCACTGGTCGAGGAAGACCGGCTGGAAAACCGGGTCGCGCATCCCCCAGATCAGCGTGACCGGGAGGTCGAGTTCCATCAGGCGCTCGTGGATCGTGCCCATCAGCTCGGCGCTGCGGTCGCGTTCCGTCAGCGG
>DASUQG010000290.1:0-5940 GCA_036280695.1 Thermoleophilaceae bacterium | reverse complement strand
CGGCGCGGTTCGGCGCGGGCCTCACGCGGTCATCGAGTTCTTCCACGACTGGAACGACCAGTGGGACGATCCGACCACGGACTGGACGCTGCAGCAGACGCGGCCCGACACCGTGCTCGCGCTCGTGACCACCCGGGGGCGCGGCCGGGCCAGCGGGGTCCCAGTGGAGCTCAACTTCGCGCAGGTGTGGACGTTCCGTGACGGCGAACCGGTCCGGATGGTGCTCTACGCCGACGCCGACAAGGGCCGGCGGGCCGCCGGCGCTCCGTGAGGGTCGTCGCCGGCGAGTTCAAGGGGCGCCGGTTGCGCGCGCCGCGCGGCTCCGGCACGCGGCCGACCGCCGACCGCGTGCGCGAGGCGCTTTTCTCGATGCTCGGCGACGTGTCGGGTGCGCGCGTGCTCGACCTCTACGCGGGGTCGGGGGCGCTCGGGATCGAGGCACTCTCGCGCGGCGCCGAGTCGGCGCTGTTCGTGGAGCGCGACCGCCAGGCGCTCGCCGCCCTGCGGCGCAACCTAGACGCGGTGGGCGTCGACGCCGAGGTCAGGAGCCAGGACGCCCTGCGTTTCATCGCCCGTCCGGAGGGGGTATTCGACCTCGTTTTCTGCGACCCCCCATATGATGATGCGCCCCGCGTCGCCGCCGCGCTCTCCGAGGCGCTCCCTGCGATCACGGGAGAAAACGCTCGAATCGTGACCGAATCAGACAAGCGCAACCCGCTGATCCTGCCGCTGCCGCTCGTGGTCGAGCGCGCGTACGGCGATACCCGGATAGCGATCCACACCACGTGAACGCGTCCCGCAACGGCGGAACGGCGGTCGTGCCGGGGTCCTACGACCCGGTCACGTTCGGCCACATCGACATCATCACCCGCGTCGCGAACGTGTTCGACACCGTCATAGTGGGAGTTGTGAACCAGGCGGTGCGCAAGGGAAAGACCGTATTCAGCGCCGAGGAGCGGGTCTCGTTCATCGAGGCGGAGCTGGCGGAATACGGCAATGTGCAGGTAAAAGCCTTTGATACGCTCCTCGTCGATTTCGCCCGGGAGCACGGCGCCAAGGCGATCGTCAAGGGACTCCGGGCGATCTCGGACTTCGAGTACGAGTTCGAGATGAACCAGCTGAACCGGAAAATGGCGCCCGAAATCGAGAGCATGTACATGATGGCGGCGCCACAGTTCAGCTTCCTGAGCTCCAGCGGAGTGAAGGAGTTGGCCATGTTCGGCGGCGATATGAGCGGCCTGGTGCCCGATCGGGTGGCCTCGCGCTTGCAGGAAGAACTGAAGCGGTGAAGAACTGAGGCGCGGATGGATGTACTGGTCCTGATCGACAAGCTGGACGACACGATTCACAACGCTAAGCCCGTGCCGCTCACGGACCAGGTGCGTGTCGACAAGGAGGAGGTCTACGACATCCTCGACCAGATGCGCGCGACCATCCCCGAGGAGATCAAGCAGGCGCGCTGGATCGTGAAGGAGCGCCAGGAGATGCTGGCGGAGGCGAAGCGCGAGGCCGAGCGCATCATCCGCGAGGCCCGCGAGGAGCAGATTCGCCTGATCTCCGAGGAGGAGATCGTGAAGCAGGCCGAGCGCCAGGCCGACGAGATCATCGAGGACGCCCGCGCACGCGAGCGCGAGATCCGCCTGGGCGCCGAGGACTACGCCGACGACATCCTCAACACCCTCGAGGTCAACCTCACCAAGTTCATCGCGGCCGTACAACGAGGCCGCGACCGCCTACAGGGCCGCGAAGAAGCCGAAGTCGGCTAGCCGCGCCCGGGGCGTCCCGGCTCCGCTCAGCACCGCCTCGTCCGGCAGCGCGGGCCGTAAGGCTCGCCGCGCGCGCCGGCCACGCGCACGGCGGCGCACCCGCGCGACGCGCGCGCCCCGCGTTGGGTTGGGCGCTTTTCATTTCCATTTCGCAAGGGAAAGCGCCCAACCCGCGGCCGGTAGCGTTCGCCCATGGCTTCTGGGCGCTGCATTTGCGGAGCCGTTGCGTTTGAGGTCGAGGGGCCGTTGCGCGACGTGCTCCTCTGTCACTGCACCGAGTGCCGGCGCTGGGCCGGGCATGTGTGGGCGGCCACCGCCGCGCAGGTCGACGACGTGCGCTTCGTCGAGGATCGCGGGTTGCGCTGGATCGACAGTCCGGACAGCGCTCACGACGCGCGCCGCGGTTTCTGCGGCGAGTGCGGTTCGTCGCTGTTCTGGCAGGCGCCAGGGAGGGAGCGCATCAGCATCGCCCCGGGCTGTCTCGACGAGCCCACGGGCATCACGACGATGGGGCAGATCTGGGTGAAGAGCGCGGGGGATTACTACGAGCTCGACGAGCACGTCCCGAGCCACGAGCGAGAGGCGGAGTAAATTCGAGACATGGCGAGCTACCTCCACACCTGCTACCGCATCGGCGACATCGACCGCTCGGTCTCCTTCTACGAGAAGCTCGGCTTCGAGGAGCGGCGGCGGATGAACATCGGCGAGGAGGCGATCAACGTCTTCATGGGGCTGCCCGAAGAGGACCCGGTGCTCGAGCTGACCTACAACCACGGCGTCGATTCGTACGACCTCGGCACGGGCTACAACCACATCGCGATCGCGGTCGACGACCTGGACGGAACGCTCGAGGAGCTGGCCCGCGACGGCATCGAGCCGGAGAAGCCGCCCTACCGCCCGGGGGGCCGCACCGAGGGCCCGATGATCGCCTTCGTCCGCGATCCGGACGGCTACCGAATCGAGCTCATCGGGCGCACCGCCTAGTCCCGAAGCGGGCGCTAGCCTCGATGACATGGCGCAGCGCACGGACATCTTCGACGTAGGCAAGCTCGGGCTTTCGTCCGGCGAGGGACGCAGCCTCGACCTCGAGGTGCCGGTCGATCCGTTCAAGTTCGGCGGGCAGCGCTACGAGCTCCGGGACGGGTCCGTGGGCGCGCGGCTGGACGTCTCGCACACCGTGAGCGGGTACGCGTTCCGGCTGAGATTCGACGCGGAGCTTGAGGGACCGTGCGTGCGCTGCCTCGAGACCGCCGACCAGGGCGTGGACGTGGATGCCCGCGAGATCGACCAGCCCGACGGCGGCGACGAGCTCAGCTCGCCCTACTACGACGAGGGCGCGCTCGACGTGCGCTCGTGGGCGCGCGACGCGCTCGCGCTCGCGCTCCCGACCCAGATCGTCTGCCGCGAGGACTGCGCCGGCCTCTGCTCGGTGTGCGGCGAGAACCTGAACCGCTCGCCGGAGCATGCGCACGAGCGCGAGCCGGACCCGCGCTGGGCGGCGCTCCGCGAACTGAAGCTCGACTAGCGCTCGCGCTGCTGGAGCAGCGCCCGCACGTCGGCGACCGGGCCGACGTGGCCGAGCTTCTCCGGGTTCACGACCGACCTGATTCCCTGGATCTGGCTGTCCGCGATGTCCAGTGCCCAGACGCCGATGAGGCTGCCGTCACCCGTGAGCATCAGTGCGCCCGGCTGGCCATTGACCTCCACCTCGCGGAGCTCCACGCCGGGCACACGGGCGCCCGCCCGTATCCAAGCGCCGAGCGTTCGCGCCACGCGCTTGCTGCCATGCAGGGCGCGCGCGATGGCGGGCACCTTGCCGCCGCCGTCGCCGTGGAGGACGACGTCCTTCGCGAGCATCGTCTCCAGCTCGCCGACGTCTCCCTCTCGGACGGCGGCGAAGAAGCGCCGCGCCAGCTCGTCGCGCTGCTCGCGCGAGGCCTCGAAGCGCGGCTTGCGCTCCTCGACATGGCGCCGTGCCCGCGCCGCCAGCTGGCGCGCGTTGTCCTCGCTCTTGCCGACGATCTCGGCGATCTCCGCGTAGCCGTAGTCGAACACGTCGTGGAGCAGCAGGGCAGCGCGCTGCTCGGGCGACAGGCTCTCCAGCAGCACGAGGAACGCCATCGAGAGCGAGTCGGCGAGCTCGGCCTGGCGCGCCGGATCTTCGCGGGTGTCGCTGACCAGCGGCTCGGGCAGCCACTCGCCCACGTACGTCTCCCGGCGGACCCGCGCTGAGCGCAGCTGGTCGATCGAGAGCCGCGTGGCGACCGTCGCGAGGTACGCGCGCGGCGACTCGATCTGCTCGCCCCGCTCGAGCGCCTCGTGGAGCCGCAGCAGCGACTCCTGGACCACGTCCTCCGCCTCCGCGACGCTGCCGAGCATCCGGTAGCCGATCGCGAACGCGGTGGGGCGGAGCTCCTCGAGGAGTTCCTCGTGGGTCCCGGTCACGCGGCCACCTCGGCGAAGCCCTCCCGCCAGCTCGGGTGCTTCGGCTCCCAGCCGAGCTCTTGCTTCGCCTTGGCATTCGACGCTCCGCGCACCTCGGTCATCATGACGGTCACGGCCTCGCCGGCGAGCATCCGGCCGAGCCAGCGCGGCACGTGCCGGGGTGCCGGCGCGCTCACCGCGCTGGCCATCGCGGGCAGCCAGTCCGCCACCCGCGCCGGCTCGTCGTCGACGATGTTGTAGACCCCGCGGCGGCCGTGCTCGATTGCCGCCACCGTGGCGTCCGCGGCGTCCTCGATGTGGATGAAGGACCAGACCCCGGCACCGTTGCCGACCACCGGGAACTTCCGATTGCGGACCGCGTCCGTCATCTCGCCGCCCTCCGGGGCGAGGCTCGTGCCCGGGCCGTAGAAGCCGCCGTAGCGAAGCACCACGCCCTCGGTCCAGTCGGCGCCCGTCACGGCGCTCTCCACGTAGAAGATCGCCTCGAGCGTGGAGCGCACCGACTCCGGGGGCGTCTGGTCGAGCGGGTCCTCCTCGGTCTTCACCGGCCCGCCCGTGCGCTCGGCCGGCCAGCCCGCGTAGCTCTGGGCGACGAAGCGCTTCACCCCGACGGCGCGGCCCGCCGCCAGCAGGTGGTCCGTGGCCTCGGTACGAAGCCGGTTCGTCTCGGCGAACGTGCGCTCGAAGTGCCGCAGGTCGAAGTCGCCGGACAGCGCCGTGAGCTCGTGCACGATCACCTCGGGCTCCGCCTCCGCCACCACCCGGGCGACCTGCTCCGCGTCCAGCGCGTCGACGACCGCCGGGGTGGCGCCGAGGTCGTGGATGGCCTGGCGCTTAGACTCGCTGCGTGTCGTGCCGACGACCTCGTGGCCGCGCGCGACCAGCTTGGGGACGAGCTGCTTCCCGAGCGCTCCGGTGGCACCTGCAACCAGGACCTTCATGGGATCTCCTCTCGTAGTTGTCTACCCCTATGACGAGGGAGGAGCCCGGCCTGTGACAGTTGCCCTACGGCGCGGGAGCGGTCTCCGGCAGCTCCGCCTGCTGCGACGCCAGCGGTGTGCGGCCGCGGATCAGGTCGGCGGCCCGCTCTGCCAGCGCGATCACCGGGGCGTTCGTGTTGCCGCGCGGCACGGTCGGCATCACCGAGGCGTCCACCACCCGCAGCCCCTCGACGCCGCGCACGTGCAGCTGGCGGTCCACCACCGCGCCGGGGTCGTCGCCCATGCGGCAGGTGCCGACGGGGTGATAGAGCGTCTGGAGGCGCTGCCGGCAGTGGGCCACGATGTCGTCGTCCGAGTGCGACTCCGGTCCGATCAGCATCCCGGTTGACAGCTCGCCCAGCGGCCCGCTCTCGCAGATCTCGAGCGACGTGCGAACCCCCGTCAGCATCGACGCAACGTCGTCCGGGTGCTCGAGGTAGTTGTGCACGATCAGCGGCTTGGCGGTCGGGTCCGGTGACCCGAGCGCGACGAACCCGCGGCTCTTCGGCTTCAGCACGCAGGCGCCGAGGGCGAAGCCGTGACCGTCCCCGGGCACAAGCCCCTCGGACTGGAAGCGCGCCGGCGCGAAGTGGAACTGGATGTCCGGTGCCTCGAGCCCGTCGCGCGTGCGCATGAAGCCGCCGGCCTCCGCAACGTTCGAGGTGAGCGGCCCGCGGCCCTCGGCCTCGAACAGCGCGAGGTTCTCCTCGTTCAGCGCGCCGAACAGGGAGATCTCCTCGTCTACCGAG
>DASUQG010000289.1:0-4746 GCA_036280695.1 Thermoleophilaceae bacterium | reverse complement strand
CTGGTTCGGCACGTAGCAGTCGCCGCGCTCGCGGCAGATCCGCTTCGCCTCCTCGATCGCCTCGTTCATCCCGCCCATCGACTCCACCCACACGACCTCCGCGCCGTACAGGCGCAGCAGCTTCTCGCGCTCGCGGCTCATGCCCTGGGGCATCGTGATGACGAGGTCATAGCCCTTGGCGGCGCACACGAAGGCGAGCGCGATGCCGGTGTTCCCCGACGTGGACTCCACGATCGTGTTTCGGCCGGGCTCGATGCGCCCCTCGGCCTCGGCCGCGTCGATCATCGCCACGCCGATCCGGTCCTTCACGCTGCCGGCCGGGTTGTACGCCTCCAGCTTCCCGATCAACTCGGCGTCGCAGTCGGGCGCCACCCGCGTGAGCCGCACCATCGGAGTGTTCCCGATCAGGTCGGCGAGGTTGTCCGGGATGGCCCGAGTCGGCGGCGAGACGCTCATCCCCGCCGAGGGTACCGGGCGTGTTTGCCGCTGCACTACTCGCAGAAGCCGATTCCGGGCACCCCGATGACCGTCGTCTTGTGCGTGTGAGTGCTCACGCCGAACATGATCCGGCCCCCGCTGACCGGACGCTTGGGTGTGGACACAAGCGTGAGCTGGAAGACCTCGTCGGTGCTGTGGTTGACCTTGGCGTTCGGAAACTTCGCCTTGATCTGTGCGATCGTCGCGCCGATGCCGATTCCGCGCGCCTTTGCGCCACCGGTGATCGTGATGGTGGTCACCCTGCGGGGGTTCTGGAGCGTGTAGGTCACGCTCCCGTCGAGCGGCGCGGTCAGGCTCGCCGAGCGCGTGTTCGGGCCACCAAACTCGCAGCCCGCGCCGAGTCGGCCGACCTTCCCGCGCGCGCGCAGATCCTGATGCGTGTCGCCGAGGTGGACGCCGTCGATGCGCGTGGGCGTGATGACCGCGACAGCGGAATCACGCGCCGTCGGCGGCGAGGCGATCGCGGCGGCCGCCGCCGCTATCAGGGCGACGGGAACGAGGAGAAGTGCGAGGCGGAAAGGGCTCATGCGCTGAACTTACTCCGAGCGGAGCTGCCACGTCATCAGCCGCGGCTTCCGTGCACCTTCGCACGCCGAACCTCTCCGTTCAGGCGATACTGGAAGGGACGATGTCCGAGCAGAACGTGGAAATCGTGCGAGCGTCGTGGGACGCGTGGAGCCGCGGCGACATGGATGCGCTCTTCGAGTTCTACGACCCGGAGGTCGAGTGGGACATGACCCACTCCTATGTCCCGGACATGGGCGTCTTTCACGGCCACGAGGGGATACGCGAGTTCTTCCGTGAATGGCGGATCTTCTTCGCGGAGTACTACGCCGAGGCCGAGGAATTCGTGGGCACGGACGACAGCGTGGTCGTCCGGGTCAGGCAGGGAGGCCGCGGACGCTCGAGCACCGTGGGCGTCGAGATGCCCGCCTACTGGCAGGTCTACAGGCTCCGCGACGGTCGCGCCGTGCGTGTCGAGATCTATCGCGACGAAGCCGACGCCCTCGAAGCCGTCGGACTGCGGGAGTAGGCCGTGTCACGGGAGAAGGTCGAGGTCGTGCGCGCCATTTACGACGCCTTCAACCGCGGGGACACGGACGCCATCCTGGAGCTCGTGGATCCGGCCGTCTCGGTGGAGGACCGCGCGGTCATCGACGGTGCCACCTACGAGGGAAGGGACGGCGCCCTCAGTTTCCTCGCGTTCCAGGCGGAGGCCTTCAACGCGCAGAGCGTGGAGCTGGAGGAGGTGGTCGACACGACCGACGAGATCGTCGCCGTGATCCTCCTGCGCGGCGAGGGGCCGCGCAGCGGCGTCCCGCTCGAGGGGCGTTTCAGCCACGTCTGGGAGGTCGCCGGCGGAGTGGTCCGCCGCCTGCGCGTGTACGTGACGAAACAGGAAGCTCTCGAAGCCGCGGGGCGGGGCTAGATGTAGTACATAGGCGTGGCCGAGTCGCGCGCCTCGCGCTCCGCCACGTCGGCGATCGTCGTGCCCGCCAGGACGGCTCGGACCGCGTCCGCGGCGTCGGTCCAGATCGGGCCCGAGGCCGCCGCCTCGGCGCCCAGCTCGCCCTCGAGCAGTTCCACGATCTCGAGGAGCGTGACCTCGCTCGGCGGGCGGGCGAAGCTGTAGCCGCCCTTCACGCCGCGCTGGGACTGGAGGACCCCGGCGCGTCTGAGGGTCGCGAACAGGCCCTCCAGAAACTGCACCGGGATCTCGCGCGAGCGCGCGAGATCGCCGATCGGGACGGGTGCCGAGTCCCCCCGGCGGGCGAGTTCCGACAGCGCTCGCACCGCGTATGGCGACTTACTCGTGATGACCAGCACCGCGACTGACTCTACGGTATGCGAATGCGTCCTCTGCGACTGGACCTGTGGCTCCCGCCGCTGCTCCTGATGGGCGCGATCTTCTTCCTCTCCGATCAGCCCAGCCTGGACTCCGGCCTCGGGACCATCGATTTGATCGGCCGCAAGCTGATCCACTTCGCCGAGTACGCGCTGCTGTGCTTCCTGTGGTGGCGCGCGCTCGTGACCGTGACGAGCCCGGGCCGCGCCGCACTGCTCGCGTTCCTCGTCGCCAGCGGATACGCCGCGACCGACGAGTACCACCAGACCTTCGTGGACGGCCGCCATGGCACCGTGCTCGACTGGGCGATCGACTCCGCCGGCGCGGCGGCCGCGGCGCTGAAGCTGCGCACGACGCGCAGCCGCGATGGAGCCGTGGTCTGATGCGCCGGGTTCCGATCGAGTCCGCCGGCCCGATTCTCGTGCTGGCGATAGCCCGCCTCGCGGTCGCCGTCGTGGCGCTCACCGCCGCAGCGGTGATCGACTTCCCCGACCAGGGCGCGGCGGCCGCGGTGCTCGCCGTCTTCGTCGCGTGGTCGATCGCCGTGCTCGTGGCGGTCCGCCGCGACTCCGACAGGGTCGGCCACCCGTTCATCGCGGCGGGCGACTTCACGCTGCTCCTGGCCCTGGAGCTGGCGGCGCCCGACACGCTCGTCGCCGTGCGGCTGGCCGCGCTCTTCCTGATCGCCGCCCACGCACACTTCCAGGGCGAGCAGCGCGGCCTCGCCATCGCGGCGATCGGCTCGACCGCCCTCGTCGCGGCGTCCGCCCTGCGCGGCGACGCGCCGTTCGACACCGACATCCTCGCCTTCTACGAGGTGGTGTTCATTCTGTCCGCCCTCGCGACCGCGGTCGTCGTGGGCATGCTGCGAACCTCCGAGTCCGCCTCGCGGCTGCGCGCCCGCGGCCTCTCGCGCCGCACCATGCAGGCCGAGAGCGAGGTCCGCCGCCGGGTGGCGGAGGCGATCCACGACGGGCCCGTCCAGGAGCTGATCGGGCTCGACATGATCCTCTCCGCGGCGCGCAACGCGGCGCAGAACGGGCGCGACGAGGAGGCGGCGAGTCTCATCGAAGAGGCGCGCGAGCTCTCCACGCGCAACCTGCGCGCGCTGCGCGACGAGATCGTCGACCTTGGGCCCTACGCCTTCCAGGAGATGAGCTTCGAAACGGCGATCGAGGACTGCCTCCCCGTCTGGAGGCGCCGCTACGGATTCGAGGTCGGGCTCGCCATCGAGCGCATCAACATGCCTCCCGAGATGGCGGGCGACCTGTTCCGGATCGCACAGGAGGCCGTGGTGAACGCCGGTCGCCACGCGCAGGCAAAGGCGGTCTCGATCTCGCTGCGGATGGTCGGCCCACAGGTGGAGCTGCGGGTGGCCGACGACGGCCACGGCTTCGACCAGAACGGCCCGCCCGCCGCTGGCGAGCCAGGGCACCTCGGTCTCGCGAGCATGCGCGAGCGCGCGGAGCTGCTGGACGGCACGCTCGACATCGAGTCGTCCGAGCTGGGGACGCGGGTGTTGGTCCTGGCGCCGCTGCCGGCGCCAAGGGGGCCGGCGCTCCCGGCGGCCTAGATCCAGCCGCGCTCGGTGGCGATCAGGACCGCCTGTGCGCGGTCGACCGCGCCGAGCTTCGCGTAGGTGTTGTGGAGGTGCGTACGCACCGTGCTCGTGGAGAGCTCCAGCTCGTGCGCGATCTGCTTGTAGACCTTGCCCTCGGCGAGCCGCTTCAGCACCTCGACCTCGCGGGTCGAGAGCGGGCACGGGTCCACGTTGCGCTTGGCGTTGCCGGTGCCCTGCGGCAACTCGTACATCACCGAGCGCAGCTGCTCGGTGGTGAGGCGGCAGGCGCGCGCCGCCTGGAGCAGCTGCTTCGGGTTCACGGTCTGGCCGTGGCCGTAGTGGGCGAGCATGTCGGCGAGGCGCACCAGCGCGGCCTCGCCCTCGGCGTCGTCGGAGTGATGACGCTCGATGGCGGTGGCCAGACGGTTCGGCAGCGCCCAGCGGCGGGCGAGCACGCCGCCCACCAGCGCGTGGTCCACGCCGAGCTCGAGGCGCTCCTTGTGCAGGCGCTCCTCGGGAGTGCGCGCCGGCCCATGGATCTGCGACGGGTAGCCGGGATATGCGTGGGTCAGGACGAGCTTGCCGACGTCGTGCAGCAGCGCGGACACGAGGAGCTGGTCGCGGTCCTCGTACTCCATCTCACGCGCGAGACGGTCGGCGGCGGACTGTGTGGCCACGGCGTGCAGCCGGAAGCGCTCCGGCATCAGGTCCCAGCCTGGCGTGCGCTCGAAGAAGTCAAAGGTTGCGGTGCGCGCGGCGAGCGTCTCGACGCCCTCGGGTGAAAGCACCTCTACGGCCTCGGGAATCGCGGCGATCTTGCCCTTCTTGCGCTGGGCCGTGC
>DASUQG010000288.1:0-10753 GCA_036280695.1 Thermoleophilaceae bacterium | reverse complement strand
ACCGCGGCACGCTGCACCTGGTGCAGAGCGACGACTACCCGTGGCTGCACGCGCTGACCACGCCTCCGCTCGTCGCGCAGAGCAAGCGCCGCCTCGCACAGGAGGGCGTGCCGCCCGACGACGCGGACCGTGCGATCGCTGAGATCGAGCGCTCACTCGCCGCGGATGGGCCGCTAACCCGCGAGCAGCTGCGCGAGCGCGTCGACGCGATCGCGGTGCGGACGGCGCGCCAGGCACTCGTGCACATCCTTTTCGCGGCCACGCTGCGCGGCCTGATCGTACGCGGCCCGATGGTGGGCGCGCACCAGGCGTTCGTGCTCGTACGCGACTGGCTCGGTGAGCCGAGACCGGTCGACCGCGATACGGCGCTCGCCGAGCTGGCGCGCCGCTACCTGGCCGGACACGGCCCCGCAGGCGACCGCGACCTCGCCCGCTGGGCGGGCCTGCCGCTGCGCGACGCGCGCGCGGGCCTGAGCGCCATCAGCGCCGATATCGAACAGCTCGGCGATGGTCTGGTCGATCTCCGCGAGCGCCCACCGGCGGCTGAGGTGCCACCGCCGAGGCTGCTCGGCGCCTACGAGCCGCTGCTGCTCGGCTGGACCTCCCGCGAGGACGTGCTCGGAGCGAATCAGCAACAGGTGACCGTGGGCGGGCTGTTCCGGCCGTTCGCATTGGTGCGCGGACGCGCCGCCGCGAGCTGGAGCATGCCGCGGGGGCAGGTCGAGATTGAGCCCTTTGGACGACTAGGCAAGGCCGAGGCAGCCGCTCTGGACAAAGAGGCACAAGACGTGCGCCGTTTTTTCACAATCGGTTAGCGTGCGCCATGGCCGCTGGACTCGCGTCCGCGGAGGTGACCCTCCGCGGACTGACCAAGCGCTTCGACGACGTGGTCGCGGTCGACTCCGTCGACCTGCACGTGGCGGCGGGGGAGTTCGTGTCGCTGCTCGGCCCGTCGGGGTGCGGCAAGACCACGACGCTGCGGCTGATCGCGGGCTTCGAGCAGCCTGACGAGGGCAGCGTGCTGATCGGCGGCGACGACGTGAGCCGCCTGCCGCCGTACCGGCGCGACGTGAACACGGTCTTCCAGTCCTACGCGCTGTTCCCGCACCTGAGGGTGCTCGACAACGTGGCCTACGGCCTCAAGCAGCGCGGGCTCTCGAAGGCGCAGCGCCACGATCGTGCTCGCGCGATGCTCGAGCTCGTGCGGCTGCCCGAGGTGGAAGGGCGCAAGCCGAAGCAGCTCTCGGGCGGCCAGCAGCAGCGGGTGGCGCTCGCGCGGGCGCTGGTGATGGAGCCCAAGGTGCTGCTGCTCGACGAGCCGCTGGGCGCGCTCGACCTGAAGGTGCGGCGTCAGCTCCAGATCGAGCTGAAGCGGATCCAGGAGACGGTGGGTGTCACGTTCGTATACGTGACGCACGACCAGGAGGAGGCGCTCGCCATGTCGGACCGGGTGGCGGTGATGAGCGCCGGGGTGATCGAGCAGGTGGGAACGCCGCGCGAGATCTACGACAGCCCGTCGAGCCCCTTCGTGGCCGACTTCATCGGCGAGACAAACTTCATCGAGAGGGACGGAACGATGATCGCGGTGCGCCCCGAGCGGGTGCAACTCCGTCCCGAGGGCGCCGGAGGAGGCGACGGCATCGCGGGGGAGGTGGTCACCACCATGGTGATCGGCCCGGCGGTGCAGTGCCTCGTCCGAGGGGACGACGGCCAGGAGGTGCTGGTGCGCCAGCAGCGCAACGGGGGTGACAGCCCGCTGGAGGCCGTGCAGGCGGGACAGCGTGTCTACGTACATTGGGCCCAGGACGCCGCGCTGGTCCTGGCCCGGGAGAGAGAGGGGACTGGCTCATGATTGATCCGGGATGGGAGCGCCAACTCACCCGAAGAGGGGTCTTGGCGGCTGGGGCGGCGACCGCCTTCCTTGCCGCCTGTGGAGGCAGCAGCGACACGTCCAGCGAGGACAAGGACGACTCGGCGGACAAGACCAAGGCCGCCGCCGAGCTCGGCGGCACGCTGCACTACTACAACTGGGCCGACTACGTGAACCCGGAGACCTACAAGGCGTTCACGGCCGAGACCGGGGTGAAGATCAAGAAGGACTTCTTCGTCTCGAACGAGGAGCTCCAGGCGAAGCTCCAGGGCGGTGCACGCGGGTTCGACCTGGCGTGTCCGACCGGCTACATGGTGCAGATCCTCGCCGACGCGGGCCTGCTGGAGGAGATCGACTGGAAGCAGCTCCCAACCGTCGAGAAGAACCTCGATACTCGCTTCCGGAAGCTCCCCTACGACCCGCAGGACAAGTGGTCCGTGCCGAAGGACTGGGGCACCACCGGGTTCATGTACCGGAGCGACCTGGTGAAGGAGAAGCCCACCACGTGGCGCGAGTTCGTGGACCTCGCCAAGGGGCCCTATTCGGGCAAGGTCACGGTGCTCGACGGCATCCCCGAGTGCGTCGGCTCGATGCTCGTGATGCTCGGCCACTCGTTCAACTCTGAGGACGAGGGCGAGATCGACGAGGCGAAGAAGGAGCTGATCGACCTCAAGCCGCACCTGCTCGCGATCACGTCGACCGAGTACAAGCAGATGCTGATTGCCGGCAAGGCCGTGATGTCGCTGGGCTGGAACGGCGACGGCGCCGCCGTGGCGGCCAAGAAGCCGGCCGAGTACGTGGTGGCCGAGGAGGGGGGCGAGTTCTGGGTCGATGCCTACGTGATCCCGACCGGCGCCAAGAACCCCACGGCAGCACACGCGTGGATCGACTACGTCTACGACCCCGAGCACAACTCGCTCGAGACGGAATACACGTACTACGGCTCTCCGGTGAAGCGTGACCTGCTCGAGCCGGTGATGGACAAGAAGGTGTTCGCGAACGACGACGTCTTCCCGCCGGTGGACACGCTCGAGAAGATGGAGCCGAACTCCGTGAGCCCCGAGGGCACCAAGCTGCGCGACCGCGCCTGGACCGAGTTCAAGGCCGCGTAGCTTCCGGGTGGCCGTCGCAGCACCCAGACCTGGCATGCGCCGGCGCGCGGAGGAGCGCGTCGGCGCAGGCGGTCCGCGCTACCCGGCGTGGCTGTCGCTGCCCGCGATCGCGTGGTACGTCGCGTTCTTCGTCTGCCCGCTCGCGATCATGGCCGTCTTCTCGTTCTCGAGGCGAGAGGGCTTCAGCGACATCGTCTACGACTTCAACCTCGAGAACTACAAGGACCTGCTCGACCCGCTCTACGGGGAGGTCTTCACGCGGACCCTGGGACTGGCGGCGGTGGGGACGATCGCAACGCTGGTCATCGGGTTCCCGCTCGCCTACTACCTGGCCCGCTACGCCAAGCACAAGACGCTGCTGCTCCTGCTGGTGGTGGTCCCGTTCTGGACCAGCATCCTGATCCGCACCTACGCGTGGCTGATCATCTTCGACCCCGATTTCCCGGTGATCGGCGCGCTCGACCTGCTCTACACGACGAAGGCGGTCTACATCGGGGTTGTCTACACCTACCTGCCGCTGATGGTGCTGCCGCTGTACGCGGCGCTCGAGCGGATGGACTGGTCGCTGGTGGAGGCGGCGGAGGACCTCGGAGACAGCCCGCTGCGGGCGTTCCGGCGAATCACCTTGCCGCTCGCCACACCGGGCATCGTGGCGGGGTCGCTGCTCGTGTTCATCCCGATGATGGGCGAGTACCTGAACCCCGTGCTGCTGGGCGGCGACAAGACCATCTACGCCGGCAACCTGATCGGGCAGCAGTTCCTGCTCTCGCGGGACTGGCCGTTCGGGTCGGCGATCGCGATGGTGCTGATCCTCTCCATGACCGTCATCGTGCTCGTGTACGCGCGGATGACGAGCAGGGAGGAGGCCCTCAGTGGGTAGGCGCCTGATCGGCGGCTGGGCGGCGCTCGTGTACGTGTTCCTGTACGCGCCGATCCTCGTGGTCGTGGTCTACGCCTTCAACGGCGGGCGCCAGGTGCTCAACTGGGAGGGCTTCTCCACCAAGTGGTTCGGCGAGGCGCTCTCCGACCCGACGATCACCGAGCCGCTGAAGAACAGCCTCGTGATCGGGGTCAGCAACGCGCTGATCGCGTGCGTGCTGGGCACGGCCCTGGCGCTCTCGATGCCACGCATGCATCGCTGGGTCCGGGTGCCCGTCGACGGGCTGGTCTACATGACGCTCGTGACGCCGGAGATCGTGTTCGGAATATCGGCGCTGATCTTCTTCGTGCAGGCGGGAGTGGGGCTCGGCCTGAAGACGATCCTGATCGCCCACGTGGTCTTCAACGCGTCGGTGGTGGCCCTGATCGTGCGCGCGCGGTTCGTGGGCATGGGGGAGTCGCTCGAGGAGGCCTCGTACGACCTCGGCGCCGGCCCGCTCAGCACGTTCCGCCAGGTCACCCTTCCGCGACTGGCGCCCGCGATCCTGGCGGGCGGCCTGCTCGCGTTCACCTTCTCCTTCGACGACTTCATCACCTCGTTCTTCGTCTCCGGAGCGGGCACGACGACGCTGCCGCTGCGGATCTTCTCGTCCCTGCGATTCGGCATCTCGCCCGTGGTGAACGCAACGGCGGTGATGATCCTGGCACTGACGCTGGCGGCGGTGGTGATCGCGTATCTGGTGCTGCGGCGCACGGGCTCCGAGCGGCGCGGCGGGGCCCTGCCCGGGGTGTAGCTCCAGCGCTTACAGCGGCGGTGAAGGAGGGTGCTATCGGACTTTGCCGCGGTATACGCGGTCAATCCCGATAGGTGTGCCGGCCGCCCACCCGCGGCCGGGGTGTGATCGGGATATGTCCGCCCATGCCGGACAAATCCCGATAGGACCCCTACGCTCGGCCGACGATGCGCGATGACCTCGAGCTCAGCGTCCACGCGGCCCGCAACCGGGAGGTCTGGAACGCCGACGCTCCGAACTGGGTCGCCCATGGGCGCAAGGCTTGGGAGAGCGCCACACCGTGGTGGGGGACGTGGGAGATCCCGGAGGAGGAGCTGCGGATCCTCCCTGAGCTCGCGGACCTCGACGTGCTCGACCTCGGCTGCGGCACCGGGTACTGGTGCGCGTGGTTCCAGCGCCTCGGGGCGCGCCCGGTCGGGCTCGACCTCTCCGAGCAGCAGCTGGCCACCGCGGGCGCGCTTCAGGCCGAGCACGGGATCGAGTTCCCGCTCATCCACGCGAGCGCCGAGGCGCCGCCGCTGCCGGACGCCTCGTTCGACCTGGTCTTCTCGGAGTACGGCGCCGCCATCTGGTGCGACCCCCGCGTCTGGATCCCGGAGGCGTACCGGCTCCTGCGGCCGGGCGGCCGGCTGATCTTCCTATGCAATTCGGTGCTGGCGATGCTCTGCTCGCCGCTGGCCGACGAGCCGGCACGGCAGACGCTGGTTCACCCTCAGCTGGGGTTGCACAGGATCGAGTGGCCGGACCCGGATGGCACCGACTTCCACCAGGCTCACGGCGAGCGCATCCAGCTGCTGCGAGGCACGGGCTTCGATGTCGAGGCGCTGCACGAGCT
Organism: Thermoleophilaceae bacterium; assembly: GCA_036280695.1. Lineage (GTDB taxonomy): Bacteria > Actinomycetota > Thermoleophilia > Solirubrobacterales > Thermoleophilaceae > JACVRW01. Next base: position 5,263 of record DASUQG010000288.1, on the reverse strand, counting down.
GTACGCACCGGAGGGCGACCCCGAGGAGGTCCGCTTTTTCATGCGCCGCGGCTGGGCGCAACAGTGGCCCTGCGAGGAGGTCTGGGTAGCGCGCCGCTAGCCGCGGCGAGCACGCAGCCGGTACGCGGCGCCGCCCAGGCTCAGGCGGTCGCCGGGCCGTACCTCGACGGGCTCGATGACGCGCACGCCGTTCACTCGCGTGCCGTTGCTCGAGCCGAGGTCGCGCAGGAACCAGCGCTCGCCGTCGCGCCGCAGCTCGGCGTGGCGGCGCGAGACGCAGTCCTCCGGCAAGACGCAATCGCAGCTCGGCGAGCGGCCGACCGTCAAGCGCACGCCGTCGGTGCTCGGCAGCGCCAGGCTCGGCACCCGCGGACGCGCCCAGGCGGCCTCGATGTCGGCGTCGAGCGCCGAGAGCCACTCGATCGCGGCGAGCAGCAGCCGGCGCGGGCCGCGCCTCGGGTGGACGTCCGACACCAGCTCCGCAAGCTCGGACCGGCTCTGCGCGCTGTACGCGAGGCCGACGCGGTCCGCGAACGTGTCGGTCGAGAGGCGGCCCTCGACGGAGCGGTCGCGAAGCACGCGCACGACGCGCTCGCGGTCGTCGGTGGACGGCCGGATCGGCACCGGGGTGTGAGCATCGGTGCTCACGCCCCCATGATCGCGGATTCCGCTAGGCCGCGCTCTTGTTGCCGTTTCCACGCAGTGCGCGCGGGATCACGAAGCGGATGCCCGAGCGCTCGTCGTCGATCGAGCAGGTCTTGTTGTCGATCAACCCGAGCCGCTTGGCGTAGGGGACCAGTGCCATTTGGTTGAGGTAGCGCTCGTGTCCACGCTTGCGGGTAATGACCCACAGATAGCCTGTGTCTCGCAGGCGGGCGCGGTAGCGGACGAGCGTCTCCTTGGCCTCGTCCTCCGTCTCCACCAACACGATCGCCCCGTCGAGCTGGCCGGAGCGCACCAGGCCGCGGCCGATGGCCTCCTTCACGTCGCGTCTGAGTCCGGGACCCACGTCTCCGGCGATCTCGACGCGCTGATCCGGCATCACGCCGAGCTTCTGCACAGTGGAGCGGTGGCTGTAGTCGCGTTCCGTGGCCATCGCTCACCCGAATTCTGTCATTTGCAGCGGCGCTTCCGGAAGGGATGACCCCCGGATTGCACGGTAAGGTTCGGCCACGCCAACGAGGGAGGACCGCATGGGCTTCATGGACAAGGCAAAGAAGCTCGCCGAGCAGGCGCAGGAGAAGCTCGACGAGGCGCAGAAGAACTTCAACCAGTCGGACTCGGGCCAGTCGGGGGCGCAGGGCGACGCCGTCACCTACGACGAGCACGGGCGCCCGATTCAGGACGCGCCTCCCGCCGGCGCCACGGCCCCGCCGCCCGCAGAGCCCGCGGCAGAGCCGACGCAGGAGCAGCCCGCCGCAGACGCTCCGCCGCCGCCTCCGAAGCCCACCGGCGACGCCAACGCCTCGCCCGACCCGTTCAAGCCGATCCAGTAGTGGCGGAGCGCTTCTCGCGCGACAGCATGAGCCTCGGCGGAATCCTCACCGCGATGGTCACACCGTTCGACGCGAACGGCGGCCTCGACGAGGACGCCGCCGTGCGCCTCATGCACCACCTGCTCGAGAACGGCTCCGACGGGCTCGTTCTCGCCGGGAGCACCGGCGAGGGCGCCACCCTGACCGACGAGGAGAAGGTCAGGCTCTGGGAGCTCGGCGTGGCCGAGTCGGGTGACGCGCCGATCATCGCCGGCACGGGCACTTACGACACGCGCCATTCGGTGGAGCTCACCGAGCGCGCGCACGAGGTGGGCGTGGACGCCATGCTCGTCGTCACGCCCTACTACGTGAGGCCGAACCGGCGCGGGATCAGGGCTCACTACGAAGCGGTGGCCGCCGCCACAGACCGCCCGATAGTGGCGTACAACATCCCGAGCCGCACCGCCACGGACATGCCGAACGACCTGCTCGCCGAGCTGGCCGAGATCGAGAACGTGGCCGCGGTGAAGCAGGCCCGCTACGAGGACATGGCGCCGATCGAGGGCATGGACCTGCTCGCCGGCAACGACGACGTACTGGCCAGGGTCATGGACATGGGCGGCACCGGGGGCATCCTGGTGGCCTCGCATCTGGTCGGCCGCGAGATGCGCCGGATCGTCGACGAGCCCGACCGCCGTCACGAGATCGAGGACGGGCTGCGCGACCTCTACAAGGCGCTGTCGGTGACCACGAACCCGATCCCGGTGAAGACCGCCATGAACATGACCGGCCAGGAGGTCGGTGGCCTGCGCCTGCCGCTCGTGGACGCGTCCGAGGACGAGCGCGCGGTGATCCGCGAGGCGCTCGAGCGCCACAACCTGCTCGCCGCGGTTTGACCCCGAGCACGCTCCGAGTCCTCCCTCTCGGCGGCCTCGGGGAGATCGGGAAGAACATGATGGTCGTCGAGTACGACGGCCGCATCGTGGTGGTGGACACCGGCCTGATGTTCCCCACGCCCGATCAGCTCGGGATCGACCTCGTGCTCCCGGACTTCACCTACCTGCGCGAGCGCAGCAGCGACATCGAAGCCATCGTTCTCACCCATGGACACGAGGACCACGTGGGCGCGCTGCCGTTCGTCCTGCGCGAGCTGGACCGCACCCCACCCGTCTACGGGGGTCCTCTCACCGCGGCGATGGTGCGTTCGAAGCTGGACGAGCACCGGCTGAAGGACATTCAGGTGGAGGACGTGCTCGCCGGCCAGTCCTTCGAAGCCGGGCCATTCTCCGTTGAGATGGTGAAGATGGCCCACTCGATCCCGGACGCGTTCGCCGTGGCCCTGACCACCGAGCTCGGCACGATGTTGATGACGGGCGACTACAAGTTCGACCAGACACCCGTCGACGGCGTGCCCGCGGACGTCTCGCGGCTCGCCGAGCTGGGCCGCGAGCGATTGCTGCTGCTGTGCGGCGATTCGACGAACGCGGACCGCCCGGGCGTGTCGCTGTCCGAGTCGAGCGTGGGGCCCCGCCTCCAGGAGGTGTTCGCCCGCTGCAAGGGCCGCATCATCGTCACCTGCTTCGCCTCGAACATCCACCGCGTCCAGCAGGTGGTCGATGCGGCGGCCACGGTCGACCGGCGCGTCTCGCTCATCGGCCGCTCGATGCGCAAGAACACGAACATCGGGCGCATGCTCGGCCACATCGACATCCCGGAGGGGCTGCTCGTCGGGCCGAAGGAGATCGAGGACTTCCCCGATCACAAGCTCGTGATCATCTCGACGGGTTCACAGGGCGAGCCGCTCTCGGCGCTGCGCCGGATGGCCCACAGCGATCACCCGAACGTCGATCTGCACGACGGCGACACGGTGATCTTCTCGGCCACGGCGATTCCCGGCAACGAGCGAGCGGTGAACGAGACCATCGACCGCATCTACAGGCTCGGCGCGAGCGTGATCACAGCCGCCGACGTGCCCGTCCACGCCTCTGGGCACGGTTACGCCGAGGAGCTCAAGCTGATGCTCAACCTCACGAAGCCGCGCTACGTGATGCCGGTGCACGGAGACCACAAGCGGTTGCGGCTGCACAGCGAGCTTGCCGAAGCCGTCGGCATCCCGCCCAAGTCGATCTTCCGGGGTGAGAACGGCCTGCCCCTCGAGATCGACGCCTCCGGCGCCGGCTTCGGCGAGCGCGAGCAGGCCGGGCTCATCTTCGTGGACGGGATGGAGGTGGGCGACATCGAGGACGTGGCCCTACGCGACCGCCGCATGCTCTCGGCGGACGGCATCTTCCTGGTGGTAGCCACCATCTCCGAGCAGGACGGCCGCTCCGTGGCGCCGCCCGAGATCATCTTCCGCGGCGTGCCGTTCGTGGAGGAGTCGGACGGGTTCGTCGACGAGCTGCGCGGCGCGGTCGAGGATTCGCTCGCGCACTCGGCCGAGGAGGAGATCACGGAGATCGACCTCCTCCAGGACCACCTCCACGACGACGTCGCCGAGTTCGTCTACGAGCGCCTCAAGCGGCGCCCGATGATCCTGCCGGTGGTCGTCGAGGTCTAGCCCGCGAGGGCCAGGTGCCCGTGGAACAGGCAGGAGCCGGCGCCGCTGGCGTCCGGATAGAGCACGATCTGGCCCGTGAACGCCTTGCCGCTGGGGGCAGAGGCGATCACGTCGCGCGGTTCGACCTGGCGCGTCCCACCGGCAGCATCGTTCGCGAGGGCGACCACCTGCGGGCCATCGGCGGCGTTCACGACTGGCCACGTCAGGTCCGGTGGGCCCCCCCATGCGGCGGAGTTGTCCTCGGTCGTCGCGACCGTGAGTCCCGCGTCCGTGGAGCCGCCGCCGGCCGAGGTGCACGTCGCGCTGAGTGTCAGCGGACCATGCGTCGCGAGCGTCACGGCCGGCGCCCCCTCGGCCACGGTCGTCACCGGGATGATCTTCAGGGTGCTCACGCCGTTGGCGTTGGTGGCCGTGTCGGCCAGCAGGGCGCTCGGCACCTTGCCCAGCGTGTCCTCCCTGACGTCCTCGCCGGTGACCGTGTTGAGCGCGATGTCGCGGCCCTGCACGGTGCTGTTGCGGATGTCGATTCCGCGGACCTCGTTGTTGCGCAGGTCGCGCGAGCGGATCTGGTTGTTGCGGATGTCGAGGCTGCGGATCTCGTTGTTCTTGATCTCGCGGCTGTCGATGAATCCGGTGGCGACGCCGTAGGAGACGCCGCTCAGCGACACGAACAGGGCGATCAGCGAGATGACCAGTGCCGGCGAGGGGCGCCGGCGCAGGATCGACTTCACGATTACTGCTCCTTCGACGTTTCGGGAACCTGCTTTGGCTGCACCAACACGCTAGCGCGGCCATCGGAGCGGGTAGTGTCGGCCACCGGAAGGGTGATCACGAAGCGGGCCCCGCCGCCCTCGGCGTCGCCCAGCTCCACGCGACCCTCGTGGGCGTCGGTCACGGCCCTCACGATCGCCAGTCCCAGGCCGCTGCTGCCGCTGGGCGCCGCGTCCCCGTCGCCACGGGCGAAGCGCTCGAACACGCGCTCGCGCATCGCCTGTGGCACGCCCGGCCCGCGGTCGGCCACCTCGAGCACCGCGTCGGCTCCCTCGCGGCGCACCGACACGGTCACCGGCGTGCCGGCCGGCGTGTGGATCAGCGCGTTCTCGATCAGGTTGCCCGCCAGCCGGTGCAGGTCGTCGTCCACGCCGTTCACCATCACCGGACCCGGCAGGTCGAGCGAGAGCGGGTGCTCGGACGAGAGGGCGGCCGCCTCTCGCGCCGCCTCGGCCGCCAC
>DASUQG010000287.1:0-5981 GCA_036280695.1 Thermoleophilaceae bacterium | reverse complement strand
GTCGTTCCTGCCCTCGACGGCCGGCGACGCCTGGGCCTATATCCGCATCCTGCCCGGCCTGCTGATGATCGGGGCGGGCATGGGGATCGGCTTCCCGGCGCTGAACGTGGGCGCCATGGGCGCCGTGACCGGCCAGGACCTCGGGCTCGCGTCGGGCGTGCTCAACACCGCGCGCCAGCTCGGGGCGGCGATCGGAGTCGCGATCCTGGTGGCCACCTTCGGCGGAGCCCTGCACGCACACATGTCCTGGTTCGCGGACGACGAGATCGAGGACATCGTGGACGACTGGGAGATCCCGAAGCCGCTCGCGGGGATGGTGATCCAGTCGACCCTGCACGACTACACGGGCGGCACCCAGGACCGCTTCGAGCCGAAGCCCGGCTTCGACGAGGAGATCATCCGAGAGACCGCTGGCTCGGCACGCGAGGGCTTCGCGTGGGCGTTCCGTCAGGCGGCGATCTTGGTGCTCTCGGCGCTGCCGCTGATGGCGGCGCTGCGCCGGACGCCGGCGCAGGCGCGGGCGGAGGCGATGGCCGCGGCGAGCGGTCAGGGGCCGCCGCCGGGTGGAAAAGACAGCATTGAAGGGGGCGGCGCGGATGGGGATGGCGCCCCGCGTGGGGCGCCAGAGCCCCGCCCCGCCTGACTCTCTCCACCTTTTACACGCATAGCGTGCAAAAGGGAGCAAGCGTCCGAGCTCAGGCGCTCGGCGCCGCTTCGCGCTCGGTGCCCGACCCCGACAGCCGCCGCTCCACGTACTCCACGAGCCTCGCCGCCGACTCCTCGGGCGACTCGGACTCGGTCTCGAGCGTGAGCTCGGCGGCGAGCGGCTCCTCATACGGGTCCGACACGCCGGTGAAGGCCTGGATCTTGCCGGCGCGGGCGCGCTCGTAGAGGCCCTTCACGTCGCGGCGCTCGCACTCCTCCACCGAGGCGCGCACGTGCACCTCCACGAAGCGCTCGCCCATCCGGGCGCGGGCCTCGTCGCGCGTGGCGCGGTACGGAGAGACGGCGGCCACGAAGGTGACCACGTCGTTGCGCGAGAGCAGGTCCGCGACCCAGGCGATGCGGCGCACGTTCACGTCGCGGTCCTCGCGCGAGAAGCCGAGCCCGGCGCACAGGTTCTGGCGCTCGTCGTCGCCGTCGAGCACCTCCACGTGGTGGCCGAGGTCGCGCAGCTGGCCGGCGGCGAGCCGGCCCACGGTCGACTTGCCGGAGCCAGAGAGGCCCGTGAGCCAGAAGCAGAGCCCGGATCCGGTGCGCGACGGTGCGGCCAGGGTCCCGTGCGCGATCGGGCCGAGGTTCGGCTCGCAGCCGTGCAGCTCGAACGCGCGGAAGCGGCTGAAGAGGCGGTGGCCCGGGCCGTGGTAGTCGGACGAGCCGGTGGCGAGCAGGCCGAGCTCCTCGCAGCGCCGGGCCAGGAGCTGCGTCTGCTCCCGGGTGTGAGAGGTGTAGAAGACCTCGACACCATCGAGCCCAGCCGCGCGATAGCGCTCGATGGCCGCGCACACCTCACCGCTGTCGTCAACGTCCCAGAACGGGTGCGCCCACACAGCGACCCCCGCGGCCTCATGAATCCACGTGATCGCCTCCTCGACAGTGGGATGCGACCGCGCCACGTAGCCGGGCTGGCCCTGAATCAGGTAAGCGGGGATGAAGGACGAGACGTCGGCGTGACCTTCGGACGCGAGCCGCTCCGCGTTCGCCGGGTGCGCCAGCACCGCGGCCGCGAGGTGCGGGCGCCCGACCGGCTTGCCGGCGGCCTTGCGGGCCTCGATCGGTGCGGGGTCCACCTCGAAGCCGAGCTCGCGCAGCCGCTCCGCCATCGCGTCGGCGCGGCGCTCGCGGTCGGCGCGGGCGTCGAGCAGCCGCTCGCCGAGCAGAGCGCTGCGGTGGTCGATCCCGTAGCCGAGGATGTGCAGGTCCTCGTAGTCGCCGTCGACCGCCGAGATCTCGGTGGCCGGCACGACCCGCACACCGTGGACGGCACCCGCGGCCAGAGCCTCGTCCACGCCGTCGACCGTGTCGTGGTCGGACAGCGCGAGCAGCTCCACCCCGGCCGTCGCGGCGTTCTCGACCACCTGGGCGGCCGGCAGCTCGCCGTCGGAGTGCAGCGAATGCGACTGGAGGTCGAAGGCAGGGGAGCTCACGGCGGGCCACACATTAGAGGGTGGCCCGCGGTGAACGTGCCCTGTTTACGGCGTGGTGGCCGTCCTCCGGGGACCCTCGTCCCGGCCGGCGATGGCCCGGTAGATGCCCAGCAGGATCATCGTCCCGATGATGGCGCCGATGAGGCCGCCCAGGTCGAACATCTCGCTGTCGCCGATGCCGAGTAGCTCCGTGAAGATGAAGAACCCGACGAGCGAGCCCGCCAGCCCGATGAGGATCGTTACGAAGAACCCGCCCGGATCGTCGCCCGGCAAGAGTGCCTTCGCGATGTATCCGGCCAAGAGGCCGAGAATGATTGCTCCGATCATGGCTACCTCCTACCCGCTCAATCGACGGGTATGCCGTGCCGCATGGTGTTTTCAGTAACTACACGCGGCTCGACGAATTGCAACAGGTAGTCGGGCCCGCCGGCCTTGGAGCCGATCCCGGAGCGGCGGTTGCCGCCGAAGGGCTGGCGGCCGACCATCGCCCCCGTTATGCCGCGATTCACGTAGAGATTGCCCACCGGCACTCGCGCGGCCACGCGTTCCACGGTCGCGGGGCTGCGCGAGAAGAGACCGCCGGTGAGCGCGAAGGGGAGCGCGTCGACGATGTCGCACGCCTCGTCGACGCTGCGCACGCGGGTGAGCGCCAGCAGCGGCCCGAAGACCTCCTCGCTGAGCACCGGCGAGTCGTCGGGAAGGTCCGCCAGCAGCGTGGGCGGGCAGAACCAGCCCTCGGGCGGCACCGACTGCGCCTGCGCGACCGGCTCGCCCATCGCCGCATAGCGCAGCACGCGCTCCTGGGCCTCGCGCTCGATCACCGGCGGCACCTCGGTGGCGAAGCGGTCCGCCTGGCCCACGTCGAGGACGCTCACGGCGCCGGCGAGGCGCTCGAGCAGCGTGTCTGCGGCGGCCTCGTGCACCAGCACCCGCGCCGCGGCGGAGCACTTCTGCCCGGCGTACCCGAAGGCCGAGTACGCGAGCTCGGGAACCACCTCGTCGAGGTCGGCGTCCGCGTCGACGATCACGCAGTTCTTTCCGCCCATCTCCGAGACCACGCGCTTCACGTGGCCCTGCCCCTCCGGCGTCTCGGCGGCCGCGCGCAGGATGTCGAGCCCGACGGCGCTCGATCCCGTGAACGCGATCACATGCACGCGCGGGTCCCGGACCAGCGCCGCACCGGGCTCGCCGTAGCCGGGCAGCAGCGACAGGGCCTCGCGCGGCACGCCGGCCTCGTGCAGCGCGTCCACGAGCGCGCCGGCGCTGCCGGGCGACTGCTCCGCCGGCTTCAGGACGGCGGCGTTCCCGGCGGCGAGCGCGGCGGCGGTCATGCCGCACGGAATGGCCAGTGGGAAGTTCCATGGGGAGATCACCGCGGCCACGCCGCGCGGCGCGTAGCGCATGGTGTTGCGCTCGCCCGGCACCTGCACCAGCGGGCGCCCGGCGTCGAGCTCGATGGCCTCGAGCGCGTAGTACTCGAGGAAGTCGATCGCCTCGCACACGTCGCCGTCCGCCTCGGGCCACGGCTTCCCGCACTCGCGCACCTGGAGCGCTGCGAGCTCGAGACGCCGCTCGCGCAGGATCGCCGCCGCGCGGCGCAGCACCTCGGCGCGCTCGGCCGCCGGCCTCGGGCTCCACTCGCGGAAGCCCCGCTCCGCGGCCTCGACCGCCGCGGCGGCGTCCGCCTCGGTCGCGCTTCCGGCGCGCGCCACCAGCCGGTCCGGCGCCCCCGGGTCGGTCGAGTCGAGCCCGGATGCGGCGCCGCGCTCGCCGCCCACGAGGATCGGAACCTCGAGCGGCAGCCGCGCGTCGAGGCCGCGCAGGGCCTCCAGCAGCGACTCGCGCGCGGGGGCGCGGCGCAGCTCCAGGATCGGCTCGTTGCGGAAGCTCACGGCGCGGCCAGCAGCTGCTCGATCGGCGTGCCGCGCTGCTGCTCGCCAAGGAAGGACTCGTTGGAGGTGTTCTCGAGCAGCCTGCGCACCAGATACGCCATGCCGGCCACCATGTCGCCCACGGGGCAGTAGATCCGCACGCGCTGGCCGAGGTCGGCGAGCGCGGCGGCGAGGTCGTCGCCCAGGCCGCGCAGCACCTGGAACTCGACGTCGCGGTCCTCAAGCCCGAGCTCGCGAGCGCCCGCCAGGGCGTGCGCCACCGAGCGCAGGTTGTGCGAGGCGATCGCCGGACGCGCGTGCGGCCATGCCTCGAGCAGGCGCAGCGTGAGCGCCTCGAAGTTGCGGTCCGAGTCGCGCTTGTCCTCGAACACCGGCGGCGTCCAGCCGTGCTGGCGCGCGTCCACGACCTCGTGGTCCCAGTACGCGCCCTTCACGAGCCGCACCACGAGCGGTTGCTCGCGCTCGGTCGCGCGCGCCCAGTCCAGCACGCGCTCGAGCTGCTCCGGCGACTCGCGCAGGTAGGCCTGCATCACGATCCCCGAGGACGGCCCGGCGCGCAGCTCTGGGTCGTCGAGCAGCTCGAACACAAGGCCGAGCGTGGCCTCGATCGTGTCCACGGACTCCATGTCGATGTGCAGGTGCGCGCCGAGCTCCTTCGCGCGCACGAGCAGCGGCCGCATGCGGCGGGCCGCGTCCTCGCGACCGATCTCCGGCGCCTCCGGGCGCAGCAGCGGCGTGAGCGCCGAGACCTTCACGGACAGGTTCACGCGCGGCAGCGGGCCGAACGAGTCGGCCTCCAGCACCGGGCGCTCGGGCCACGAGGGCGCCGCGCCAGCGAGCGTCTCGAGCGCGTCGAGGCAGCGCGCGGCGTAGCGGTCCGCCTCCGCCTGCGTGACGGTCGCCTCGCCGAGGAGGTCGAGCGAGACCGCGGCACCGTTGTCCCAGAGGTGGCGGATCGTCTTGAGCGCTGCCTTCGGCGTCTCACCGACGATGAAGCGGTGCGCCATGTGGCGCACGCCTGCCGCGGCCGCGGCGCCGAGGGCCGCGCGGCCCGGCTTCGTCCCGGACATGCGCATCGCGGCCGCGATCGGCGGCGGGCGCTCGTCGACCTCCTCCAGGTAGCCGGTGAGGTGGCGCGCGAGGTCGTCGAGTGAGCGGCACGCGGGGGTCACGTCCACGAAGCGAAACAGCGCCGCGCGCAGCTCCGCATCCTGCGACGCCAGCTCCATGGCGCGCTGGTCGAGTGCGCGCAGGGGATGGCGCGACTTCCCGGGAAATGCGGCGTGGATGGACCGCCCCACCTCCATGAGCTGCGACTCCACGATCCGAAAGCTACTCCCCGGGGTACCGTTTCGACCATGCCGTCGCTCGTACTCGGACCCCTGCTGCGGTACGTCGGCGAGACCGAGGCGGTGCTCTGGGTCGAGACGGACTCCCCCTGCGAGGTCGAGATCCTCGGCGCACGCGAGCGCACCTTCTGCGTCTGCGACCACCACTACGCGCTCGTGTGCTGCGGCGACCTCGAGCCCGGCAGCTGGCACGAGTACGAGGTGAAGCTCGATGGCGAGCCCGTCTGGCCTCAGGACGACGGCTTCCCCGCGAGCACCTTCCACACATACCCGAAAGAGGAGCCGCTCCAGATCGCGTTCGGGTCCTGCCGCGTCGCCGCTCCGCACGAGCCGCCGTACTCGCTGCGGAAGGACCTGGACACGCGCGGCCGTGAAATCGACGCGCTGCGGACGCTGGCGCTGCGGATGCGCGACGAGCCGCGCGAGCGCTGGCCCGACGTGCTGCTGATGATCGGGGACCAGGTCTACGCCGACGAGGTGTCGCCCGGGACGCAGGCGTTCATCGAGACGCGCCGCGACCCCTCCGAGCCGCCCGGCGAGCGGGTGGTCGACTTCGAGGACTACACGCGGCTCTACCTGGAGAGCTGGAGCGA
>DASUQG010000286.1:0-2973 GCA_036280695.1 Thermoleophilaceae bacterium | reverse complement strand
GCGTCGGCGAGCAGCTCCTGAAGCTCGCGCTCGACGCCCTCCTTCTCGAGCGCGGCCGCCTCGCCCATGTCATGCGTCACGTCCGAGAGCACCTCGGCGATGCGGATCTCGATCCGATCCTCGGCGCCGCGCTTGCGCACCACCAGCAGTCCCGGCTCCTCCTCGATCACGGTGGGAGGAGTCATCCAGTTCTGCGGCTTGTAGCCACCGGTGTCGGCGTGCACCATCACCGACCCGTCCGACTTCAGCATCAGCAGCCGAAGCGCCTCGGGCAGGACGGTGGAGAGGCGGCCCGAGTAGCGGACCTCGCAGCGAGCGACGATGAGGCGCATGGATCGCCAACGTAGTTCGCCCGCCGGACGGGTGCGATCGAGATTTGTCCGGCCCAGCCGGACGTTTCTCGATAGCACCACCCCTTCACCGCTGCTGTTGACGCCGGCAGCGCCGAGGCGCCGGGCTAGCGCTTGCGCCGGCGGCGGCGGCGCGCCAGCAGCCCGCCGCCGATGCCGATCGCTGCCAGCCCGGCGGCGATTAGGGTGGGCCGCGCGCGCAGGCGCCGGTACTCGCCCTCGACCTCGGGCCAGAGCGTGTCCGAGATCAGCGTGGCCGCCGCGTCGGGCGTGGCGGCCAGGTCCGACACGGGGATCGGCTCCGAGAACGCCACCTGCACGCGCCGGGGCATCGGCAGGCCGGCGCGGAAGAGCTTCTCGGTCCCGGTGATCGCGCACGGCACCAGTGGGGCGCCGGTCTCGAGCGCGAGCCGGCCGGCGCCGCGGCGCGGGTTGCCGAGCTCGTCCGGGTCGCGCACGCGAGTGCCCTCGGGGAAGAGCGCGAGCAGGCCGCCCTGGCGCAGGATCGTGCGGGCGGTCTCGAGGGCGTCGGCGTCGGCCTGGCCGCGCTGCACGGGAAAGGCGCCGAGCCTTACCAGCATGCGGCCGTAGCGCGCCTGGATCAGCTCCGTCTTCGCCATGAAGCGCAGGTGCCGGCGCGTGCACACGCCGATGAAGAACGAGTCCCAGAAGCTCTTGTGGTTGGGCGCGATGATCGCCGCGCCCGCAGCCGGGATGTGCTCCGCGCCCGATACGTGCATGCGGAAATAGAGGCGAAACAGCGGCGCCACGATGCCGCGCACGAGCCCATACAGCCAGCGGGAAACGCCCTTCTCCCGAGCGAGCCGGTTGGCTTCCTCGTTGCTCACGGACCGCACGGTATAGGCGTTTTCGGTCACCAGGACCGGGGTACGACGGAGTACATGAGCATCATCGACAAGATCACGGGACGTACGAAGAAGGCTGCCGGCGACATCGCCGGGGACGGATCCCTGCGCGCCGAGGGCCGGCGCGAGGAGCGCAAGGGCGAGGAGAAGGAGAAGCTCGCGGACGCTCAGGACCGAGTCGAGGAGAAGGCCCAGGATGTGGCCGACCTCGAGCGCCGCACCTAACTGCGGCGAACACCGCCGTTTTTGAGGTTTGGACGGGCGCCCCTGTGGCGTCCGTCCGTCGTTCTGGCGGCGTACCGTAAGCCGAGCCCATGAATCCGCAGAGCGCTTCCGGTCCACAGGTCGTCTACCGCGCGGTGCTGCTCGCCGCGGGACTGCTGCTGTTCGGGCTCCTGTTCCGCCAGCTCGTGACGCTGCTGCTGGCGATCCTCGTGACCGTGGTCTTGGCGATCCCGCTCGCCGCGGCGGCGCAGCGGCTCGAGCGCTTCGGCCTTCCGCGTCCGGTCGGTGCGCTCCTGACCCTGGTTGGCAGCCTCGCCGCGCTCGCCCTCGTGATCTACCTGCTGATTCCGCCGTTTGTGGACCAGACGAACGAGTTCGTGGACAACGTGCCGTCGATCGTCCACGACCTCGAGCAGGTCTACGCCGACGTGACCGGCCAGAAGGCCAGCGAGGTCGGCGACAAGGTCCAGCGCTTCTTCGAGCGCTACACCGATGAGCCCGACCGCCTGATCGGGCCGCTCACCTCGATCGGGCTCAACGTCGCCGGCGTGCTGGGTGCGCTGGTGCTGATCCTGATCACGGCGTACTACATGGCCATCCGGCCCGAGCCGCTCGTGGAGGGGCTCGTGCGCCTGGCGCCGCCGCCGCGCCGCGATCACGTCCGCCAGGTCCTGGGCCGCATCAGGGCGTCCTGGATCGGCTGGATGGAGGGCGTGGTGATCGACATGGTCGTGACGGGCGTGATGCTCTACGTGGCGCTCACCATCGTGGGGCTCGACTTCGCGATCTTCTTCGCCGTCCTGTCCGCGCTGCTCGTGGTGGTGCCGTACTTCGGCGCCATCGCCGGCGCGATCCCGCCGACGCTCTTCGCGCTCACCGACTCGCCCGGCAAGGCGGCGCTCGTGCTCGGCGCCTACGTGCTCGTGCAGCAGCTCGAGAGCAACGTGACGATCCCCGTGATCATGGCCCAGCGCGTGCGCCTGCACCCGGCGGTGATCGCGATCGGCGTCGTCGTGGTCGGCCAGCTGTTCGGGTTCGTGGGCCTGTTCGTGGCGGTGCCGATCCTGTCGCTGATCATCATCGCCGTGGAGGAGTTCTGGGTAAAGCCCGTCGAAGAGGGCTACGCCGAGGAGCGAAGATCGGAGCTCGAGCTGCCCGGGCCGCTGGAGCAGGAGCTCACCCCCGATCCCGACGAGGCGCCGCCGCTCAGGCCAGCTTCGTGATCGCGATCACCGCACCGATCAGCACGAAGATCACGATCAGGACCTGAAGGACGATCCAGAAGCGCGGCAGCTCCACCGGCGACGGGCCTACTCGATGATCGCCTGGCGCAGCGCGATGGCGACCGCGTGCACGCGCGTGTCGGCCTCGAGCTTGAGGATCGCGCGCTTGGTGTCCGACTTCACCGTCTCGGTGCTGAGCCCGATGCGCCGCGCGACCTCCTCCGTGTGGAGGCCCTCGGCGAGCAGCTGGAGGATCTCGCGCTCGCGCTCGGACAGCGGCGCGTCCGGCCCGACCTGCGACATCAGCAG
>DASUQG010000285.1:0-9933 GCA_036280695.1 Thermoleophilaceae bacterium | reverse complement strand
GACTACATCAGGCTCGGCCAGCCGGCCACGACCCTGTCCGGCGGCGAGGCGCAGCGCGTGAAGCTGGCCAGCGAGCTGTCGAAGGTGGCCACCGGCCGGACGCTCTACATCCTCGACGAGCCCACCACCGGCCTCCACTTCGCCGACGTCCAGCGGCTGCTCGAGATGCTGAACCGGCTGGTGGACCAGGGCAACACCGTCGTCGTGATCGAGCACAACCTCGACGTGATCAAGACCTCAGACCGCATCATCGACCTCGGTCCTGAGGGCGGCGAGGAGGGCGGAAAGCTGGTGGCGCATGGCACGCCGGAGCAGGTGGCGGGCACCGACGGCTCCCACACCGGCCGATTCCTGCGCGGCATCGTGAAGCCGCCGCCGGCGCGCAAGAAGCGCGCGCGGCGCGCAAAGATGTCCGCGGCCGCCTAGGCGGACCCGGCCCTGCACCCGCCCGCGGCCGGCCGTCAGCCGCCGGGGCTCGGAGGAGCGCCGGACGTCCCCGCCGGAGTCTCGGCCGGCGGTGAGCTGGCCTGGAGGCGTGCCTGCGGGGGCTTCGATGTTCCTCCCGACAAAGTACGCGTCTGCGCCCGATCCGAGCCGGCAGAGGGCAGCGGTGGCGCGTCGGCGTCGGCCGGCCTGGTGCGGTCGCCGTCTTGGGGCGCGCTCGTACCGGAGGAGACCTGCACGGCCCCCTCGTGCGAGCGGCGGGCGCGGCGCTCCGCGCGGGTCCGCCGCTCCGGTGCCTCGTCCGCTCTCTCCGCGGCGACGGCGACGCCCGAGCGGCCGCCGGCGACATCAGCGGGCCGCTGCTCCCGATCGCCGTCATCGCCGCCGCATCCCGCTGCCACGGCGAGCACGACCGCCACCGCGGCGGCCAAGGCGATGCGTCGTACGCGCTGGATCGGGCCGACCGCCGGCGGGGCGTCGGGCGCCCCGCCGGTCGCGCCGAGTAGCGTCCGAGCGCGCAAGGCCCCTGCGATCAGCCGCTCAGGCAGGTGGCGATCGCCGTGATCGTGCCAGCCGCTGCGTTGTTGTTGTGGTACGCGACGATCCAGCCGTTGCCGGACTGGAAGGACGACACCATGACGATGCCGAAGCTCGAGCTGGTTCCTCCCCCGCTAAGCACCTGCGTACCGGCGGGGCAGGCGACCGATGTCGACGCGTTGTTGCTTGCCGCTATCGGCCCGTTTGAGGTGGCCAACTGAGTGCCGCCCAGCTCGTCCGCTCCGACAGCTGCCGAGGAGATCTCCGACTTCCCCACCGCATCGGGTGCGATCTTGGCCGCCGTGACCTTGTCATCGCCGATGAGCGGGTCCGGATAGGTGCCGGTCAGATCGCCGCCGGCCGGGCCGCTGGGAGGTGCGCTCGTCGCCGTCGTGGCGCTCGGCACCGTGCCAAGCGTCGACTCGTTGATGTCGGCGCCGGTCAGGGACTCGTCGAGGACGTCCGTGCCGTTGAGCGTGCTGGTCCGAACGTCACGTCCTCGCACGTTGTTGTTCCGGATGTCCTTGGAGCGGACCTGGTTGTTCTTGATGTCGCCGGAGTCGACGCTGTTCGTTCCGGGGAGTGCGATTGCGGTGCCCGACAGCGCCGCCAGGAGTGCAACGAATGCAACTGCCATTGCCGGCGAGGGCCGGCGCGCGAGGAAATCCCGCATGGGTGAAGGCCTCCTATGAGTTGATTGCGAGCCCAGGGCCGTCGGCTCGCTGACGATCCTCTGTCACCGTTGCTGCCAAGTCAACTGCGATTTGGGTCAGTGCAGCTTCGGGTCGCTGAACCTACCCAGGGCCGCGGACGGCAGGGGGCGATCAGGCCGGACCGGTGCCGCCGTCACGCATACGGCGCAGCTTGCGCATCGTCTGGACGACCTCCATCCGGCGATGTGCCTTTGCGGCCGCCTGCATCAGATTCAGCTCGTCGGAGGGGCTCGCGATGCCGATCGAGCACGTGACCGGGCCTCCCACGAGCTCGAAGGACTCCGCTACGAGGTCGTCCTCGAAGCGGTCGGCCCAGATGCCGGCGCTGCGGGCGTCCGTCCCATGAAGCAACACGGCGAACTCGTCGGGTCCGACGCGGGCGAGGTCGTCGACCGCCCGCAGCGTGCTGCGAAGCGTGGTCACGCAGACGCGCAGGACCCGGGTCCCCGCCGACGCGCCGTGCTCCCGGTTCAGCCGCCGCAGGCCGTCGATGTCGAGCATCGCAACGGCCAGCTGCTCGTTCGTCCTCCCGCGGCGCAGCTCCTCGCGGGCCAGCAGCGCCTGGAAGTCATCGGCGTCCGGCAGTTCGGCGAGCGGGTCCACCCCATAGTCATCGGCTTTCCGGCCGAGACCCTGAGATCACGCGATCCGCCCACCGGCGCGCGGCCGCCGGCAGGAGGCGCCCGAAAAGGGAGCGATGGTCAGCCACGAGGCGGTAGGCGCGCTCGGAGGCGCGCGGGAAGCGCGCGCTGAGCCGCGCGAGCGGGCGCCCGCCGGGAAGCAGTCGAAACAGCTCCGGAAACGCACCACCGGCGGAGTGCACCGAATGGGCGTGCGGCTCCGGGTGGCAGACATTCGTTGCGTTTTCCGCAACGCTTTTATGCCACCTGGGGATCACGAGGTGCCAGGACGCCATCCGCTCGTCGTCCGGCATCCCGCGCAGAAGCGCGTCCGCCTCCTCGCTGCCCAGGGCCACCGGGCGCAGCCGGCCGTGCCGGTCCCATCGCAGGACCACGGCGAGCAGTACCCGGCAGAAGCCGCAGTCGGGGTCGTACAGGATCGGCGTGGGGGTCATGTCTGGCAAGCTGCGCCGGTGCAGAATGCTCGACTGTGGTGGCAGAAGTGGCGCTGGTACCAGCGCAACTCGCTGCCCTGGAACCGGTTGGCGATCCACCGCGAGCTGGCCCGTCGGCGAGCGTTCGCGCGCTGGCCGCTCCATGGGAACGTGCTCGAGTCGCTTCGCGACGGGCGCCTCGAGGTCGGCGAGCACACGCTGTTCGAGCCGGACGTCTGGCTCACGATCTCGGATGGCGGGCGCATTCGCATCGGACAGGGCACCTTCCTGAACATCGGCGTCATGGTCGCCGCAGCTGACCTCGTCGAGATCGGCGATCACTGCATGTTCGCGAATGGCTGCTTCGTGACCGACGCCAACCACCGCTTCGACGACCCCGACACGCCCATCACGTGGCAGGGGTTCACGAGCAAGGGGCCGACCCGCATCGGCGACAACGTCTGGTGCGGGGCGAACGTGGTCGTCACGAGCGGAGTGACCGTGGGCGAGCGCAGCGTGATCGGCGCGAACAGCGTCGTCACCCAGGACATCCCGCCCTACTCCATCGCGGCCGGAGCACCAGCGAAGGTGCTCCGGCGCGTGGAACACCCCTCAGCAGAGGACGACTAGGTGGAAGGGCTTGTTCGCGTCGTTGCCGGCGGCTCCGGTCGTCCGGACGTCAACGCCGTTCACGTTCGAGGCCAGTCCGCTCACGGTGATCTGGCCGTTGTCCGGCGGCGCCGCCGCGCTCGGGCCTCCGATCGTCGCGTAGTAGCCGCAGTTGCGGATGTTCGCGTCGAAGATCACCTGGTAGCGGCCCTCGCCGGTGCGTGACGCCGAGGTGGTGCCGCGTCCGCGCACCTGCAGCCCGCCTGCGGCCACGACCGCGTAGCGCGCGCTTCCGTGCGCGACGAGCGCGCCGGGCACCGTCGCGAGGCTGATCTCCTTGATCGCGCGGCCGCCCACGCCGTCCCGGCGCATGTCCTTCCCGAGCAGGCCGCCGTTGCGCACGTCCTGGCTCCGGATGGTGTTGTTCTTGATGCTGCCGCTGGTCACGACGAGCGCGTAGGCAGAACCGCCCATGGCCATGAACAGCGCCAGCAGCGCGACGGCCATCGCGGGTGATGGGATGAAACGGCGGAATCGGCTCATGGATCTCACAACCCGGGGCCTACCCAGGGGTTTCGGTACTTAATCGAGCACCTGCACGACCACGGTCCGCTGCCGGGCGTGGTCGTCGAAGTCCACGAGGACGATCTGCTGCCAGGTGCCGAGCGCGAGTCGCCCGCCGCGCACGGGAACCGTCTCCGACGGCCCGACGATGGCGGCCCGGATGTGGGCGTGGGAGTTCGTGTCCGCATTGAGGCGGTTGTGCTCGTAGTCGCCCTCGGCCGGCACCAGGCGCTCGAGCGCCTCGCGCAGGTCGTGCACGCCGCCCGGCTCGTACTCCATCGTCGTCACCGCCGCGGTCGAGCCGGGCACGAACACGCACGCGAGGCCGGCCTCGACTCCGGCCTGTTCCACGACGCTCTGCACGCCGGCCGTGATGTCGATCGTGTCTCCGTTCCCCTCGGTGGAGAGGCGGAGCTCGCCGCCGTTGACGCTCAGAGCGAGAACCCGCCCGTGAACGGCTCGCCGGTCTGCTCGCCGAGCAGCTCGTGGAGCCGCGCGATCTCGTCCGGCGCCATCGTGTAGCCGTGCTCGGGCTCCGGGTAGCGCCTCGCCCGAACCTCGTCCGCATAGGCGGTGACGCCCCTGATCATCTCCTCGCGCACGCTGGCGTAGCGCTTTACGAAGCGCGCGGCATGGCCGTCGTAGATCCCCAGCAGGTCGTGGAAGACGAGCACCTGGCCGTCGGTGGCCGCGCCGGCTCCGATGCCGATGACCGGAATCTGCATGCGCGGCATGATCGCCTCGGTGAGCGCGCTCGGGATCGCCTCGAAGACGAGCGCGAAGCAGCCCGCCTCCTGGAGCGCGACGGCGTCGTGCATCACGTCCAGCGCCCGCTCCGCCGTGCGCCCCTGGGAGCGGTAGCCGCCGAGCGCCGTGGCGGTCTGCGGCGTGAGGCCCACGTGCCCCATCACGGGGATCCCGGCGCCCACCAGCGCCCGCGCGCGTTCGACCGAAGTGCCTCCGCGCTCGATCTTGACCGCGTCGCAGCCGGCCTCCTTGATGAAGCGCTGCGCGCTGTGGATGGCCTCCTCGTTCGACGCTTCGTAGGACCCGAACGGCATGTCGCCGATCATGAGGGGGGTCTTCAGGCCGCGCCGCACCGCCTGCGCGAGCATGAGCAGCTCCTCGAGCGTCACCGGGACGGTCGACGGATGCCCGAGCACGGTCATCGCGCCGGAGTCGCCCACAAGCACCACGTCCACGCCGGCCTCCTCGGCCACCTGAGCGCTCGGGTAGTCGTAGGCAGTGACCATCACGACCGGCTCCCCGAGGGCCTTCTTCTCCGCGAGGGTGCTGAGGCTGATGGCGGGGCGCTGGGTGGGACGGTGGCTCATTTCTCGCCTCCGAGAATCGCATTGTCGATGAGCCGGGCGCGCCCTACGCGGGCGGCCACGGCAAGCAGGGTCGAGCCGTTGACGCGCTCGACGGGGGATAGGTCAGTGGCGGACCGGAGCTGAAGGTAGTCGGGCTCGACGCCGGCGCGCTCGAGCTCCTCGCGGGCCGCGGCCACCACCGCCGCAGCGTCCCGAGTGCCGCTCGCCACGGCGGACTCGGCCGCCCGCAGGGAACGGCTGAGGGCGAGGGCGCGCTCGCGCTCCTCCGGGCTCAGGTAGGCGTTCCGGGAGCTGAGCGCGAGCCCGTCGTGGTCGCGGATCGTCGGACAGACCTCGATCTCCACCGGGATGTCGAGATCGCGCACGAGCTTGCGGATCACGAGGGCCTGCTGGGCGTCCTTCTGGCCGAAGTACGCCACGTCCGGCCCGACCATGTTGAGGAGCTTGGTCACGACCGTCGTGACGCCCTGGAAGTGCTCCGCACCGCGCTGGGCCTCGTCGCCCTCCAGCGTCTCGGTGAGGCTCCCGACCGTGACGGTCGTGTCGAACCCGTCCGGGTAGACCTCCTCCACCGGCGGCGAGAAGAGCACGTCAACGCCCTCGGCCTCCGCGAGCTCGGCGTCGCGCACCGCGTCGCGCGGGTAGGCGGCGAAGTCCTCCCCCGGAGCGAACTGGGCGGGGTTAACGAACAGGGAGACGACGAGCACGTCGGTGTCCGCGCGCGCGCGCCGCATCAGCGACAGGTGCCCCTCGTGGAAGAAGCCCATGGTGGGCACGAGGCCGATGCTGCGCCCCGCCCGGCGCTCGGGGGCGAGCAGCCCGCGCAGCTCGGCGACGGTGCGGACGCTCCTCATGCCGGTGCCTCCTGGCCCGCCAGCTCGCGAGTCCGGCGCACCAGCTCGTCGAACAGGTCGAGCAGCTGCGGCGCCGTCTCCTCGATCGCTGCGCGCTGCGCGGCCACCGTGGCCTCGTCGCCACGGGCGACCGGTCCGGTCAGCGCCGCCTCCGGGCCCAGCTGCGCGATGTTCTCGAGCGTCTGGCGCACGAGCGGAGCGAGCAGCGCTCGAGCCTGCTCGCGCTCGAGCCCTGCGCCGCCCGCGATCGTCTCGGCCGCGGCCTCAAGCGTGACGAGGAAGTTCGAGGCGACCGATGCGGCGGCGTGGTAGGCCGCGCGGCCCTCGTCGTCGATCTCGAAGGGCGTCATGCCGAGCCGCTCGGCCAGCGCGCTGGCGAACGCGAGCGCCTCCGGCGTAGAGCCCGCCACCGCCGCACCGGCTCCCTCGAAGCGCACACCGGGGTGCGCCACCGTCTGGAGCGGGTGCAGGCCGAAGGCCTCGACGCCGGCGTGTGCCAGCGCGGACAGCGGCGTCGCGCCGCTCGTGTGTCCCACCAGCGGGGCGGCCGCGGTCACCACCTCGGCGGCGGCCGCGATCTCGGTATCGGGCACGCACAGCAGGATCGCGTCGCAGCCCGCCGGGCGCCCGCCGCGGCCCAGCGGGCCCTCAACCTCGACCCCGGCTTCGCGCAGGGCGCCCGCGAGCGCGGTTCCCACGCGGCCTGAGCCGACTATGCCCACCCGCAGCGGGCTTGGAAGGGTGTAGTGATCTAGGTGCATTCCCCTGCCGGTCCACTCCGGGCTCGGTAGCGGCCGGCGGCTTTCAGGATACCCACCGAGCGTGCCGTCAACCGCAGGTCCTAGGCTTGGGGGCCATGGAGTCACGCAGCGCGGAGGAGCGCCGCGCGGAGCTCGTCGAGCTGTACCGGGAAGCGTCCGCCTGCGAGCGCTGCCCGCTTTTCAAGACCCGCACCAAGGTGGTGTTCGGCTCGGGCAACGCGGACGCCGACCTGATGTTCGTCGGGGAGGCCCCCGGCATGCACGAGGACCAGCAGGGGCTGCCGTTCGTCGGGCGCGCCGGCCAGCTGCTGAACAAGCTGCTGGAGGAGATCGGCCTGGCCCGCGACGACGTCTTCATCGCGAACGTCCTTCAGTCGCGCCCGCCGGGCAACCGCGATCCGCAGCCGGACGAGATCGACGCCTGCAGGCCCTTCCTGCACCGCAAGATCGAGCTGATCGAGCCGCGTGTGATCTGCACGCTCGGCAACTTCTCCACCAAGCTGCTGACCCGCTCCCAGCGCGGCATCACGAGCGTGCACGGACGCCCGCAGGTGCACGAGCTCGGCGGACGCCTGCTGCGCGTCTACCCGCTCTTCCACCCCGCCGCCGCGCTGCGCAGCACCAAGACGCTCGAGGAGCTGCGCGAGGACTTCGCGCGGCTCCCCGCGCTGCTCGAGGAGCCGCCCCCCGTGCCGATCGGCGCGGTGGCGCCCCTTGCCGCCGCCTCGGCCGCGGCGCAGGCGGAGCCGGATACTCCGCCGACCCTGTTCGACTAGGGCGGTTCGGTTAGCCGCCAGGATTTGTCGGCCAGCCCCATCGAAACTGCGCCCCTGAGCGCGCACCATCCCTCGTGACGCATACGCCACCAGATCGAGAGGATCGCCGTGCTCCCCGCCAACACCTACGTCATCCGCCAGGCCACCGTCGACGACGAGCAGGCACTGGAGCGGCTGGCGCGACTCGACACCCAGCGCCCGCTCCGCGGACCTGTGCTCATCGGAGAGCTAGACGGGCGTCCCGCGGCTGCCGTCTCGCTCGACGACGGGCGCGTCATCGCCGACCCCTTCGAGTTCACCCTCCAGCTCCGCCAGGTGCTGCGCATCCGCGCCGCAGCCTTGCACTCGCACTCGCGGACGCCTTCGCTGCCCGAGCGCTTGCGCGCATCCATCGGCACCGTGCCGGTGGCCCGAGCGACCGAGGCCTGAAACAGAAAGGCAGTGATCCCAGTGTTCCCCACAGACCCAAGCGCACCCAATGGCCCTGACCGCTCCGAGCTTGTCCGACGCGAATACGCCGTCCGCAGAGTGCTGCGCCGGCGCCTCAGGCGCTTCACGCTCGCAACGCCAAGCCGTGGCGGTAGTTCCGGCTGGCCGCCCGTCAGGCAGCTGACGCCGCTCGGCTCGGCGCACCAGAGCGAGCGCCGCCGCGCGGCGTGAGCTGAGAAGGGGGGCGGGCGACGGCCGGCCGGGGGAGACCGGCCGACGCCCGGGGGGAAACTCGTCAGCAGAGCGGGCTGTTCGCCAGCGGCTGGCCGGCGATCTGAAGGATCCGGCTCATGCGCGTGCCGGCGATGTAGCTCGGCAGCCAGCGGGTGTCGACCACCAGGTGGGTCAGGTCGCCCGCCGCCTGCATACCGGTGTTCACGCGCACGGCGCTGCCTGAGTCGCCCGGCGCCGCCGCGCCGGACCAGCCGAACGCGGTGCCGTCCCACTTCAGGGCGAGACCGGCCCGCGGTGTGCCGCCGGTGCCAACTGCGAGGCCGTGCCCGTAGTGGAAGACCGGCTCCGGGCCGGACCCGGTGTATGAGCCGCAGGGGCCGGCCACGACGGCGATCGTCGGGCTAACCCAGCTCTGCAGCTCGGGACGGATGGACACCAGGGCGAAGTCGTTGCCGATGCCGCCGTCGACGCTCTTCTGAATCGTGCCGAGCTCGACCAGCACGGGGTTCGCCCCGCCGGGTGCGAGCGTGAGCAGCACCACGTCCTCGCCGGCGTTGCCGCAATGGCCCGCCGTACCGATCGAGTAGCCGCCCGGTGAGCCGAACACGAAGTTCATGGTGCAGCCGGCCGGCGCGATCATCCACGACCCTGGGCGGATGCCGATTTCGCCGGGAAGCGGCGCGTCGTTCGGCGCGGCCACCGGGGCGCCGTTCGCGGCGTCCACGCGCGCGGCGAGCTCGTCCGTGAACCAGGCAGGGGTCGCGGCCTTGAGCGGCACGGCATGGCCGCTGCCGTAGGGCACCGCTCCGTCGACCGTGCTCCAGTCCGGTGACGAGCCCAACGCGGGCGTCGCCGCGGAAGCGGCCGTCGTGCTCACGAGCACGATCAGCACGACCAACACGGCCGCGAGTGTCCAGCTACGCATTCGAGACTCCCCCTGCCAAGGTTCGTACGGTCTTCTCAGAGGCGTATCCGATGCTCCCGAAGGTCAAACAATCGAACGGTCCCGAGGACACCGAGGCCGCAGGCGCGGAACTGGCGCACCGACTAAGCCCGGGTGACGTGGTGCTGGTCAGCGGGGAGCTCGGCAGCGGCAAGACCACGTTCGTGCGCGGCGCGTGTCGCGCGCTCGGGGTGGAGGGACCGGTCACGAGCCCGACGTTCACGATCGGACACGTGCTCGGGCACGCGCCTGAGATCGCTCACCTGGACCTCTACCGGCTCGGTTCGCTGGCCGGCGAGGACCCCGCCCTGCTCGAGGATTACCTCACGCCCGAACGCGTGGCCTTCGTGGAGTGGCCCTCGGTGGCGGAGCCGAGCATCGAGCGCGTGGCGGCGCGAGTGCTGCTCGAACACGCCGGGGGCGACCGGCGCCGGATCACCGTCGCGTGACCCTGCTCGGGATGGACACCTCGACCTCGGCGGCGACCGCCTGCGTCGTTCGGGCCGACGGCGAGATCTTCGAGATCGCGCCGCCGCCCGCGCGGCTCCAGGACCCGCCCGCGCACGCGAGCGAACTGATGCCCGCGCTCGCGGACGTGATGGCTCAGGCGGGCGTCGGGTGGGGCGACCTCGACGCGATCGCGGTCGGCGTCGGGCCGGGCACCTTCACCGGCCTGCGCAT
>DASUQG010000284.1:0-4299 GCA_036280695.1 Thermoleophilaceae bacterium | reverse complement strand
CCCCGGGTGGTATCGATTTATGACACCACGCTGCGCGATGGCATGCAGGGCGAGGGCATGTCGCTCTCGGCCGACGAGAAGGTCCGGGTGGCGCATGCTCTCGACGACCTCGGCGTGGACCTGATCGAGGCGGGCTTCCCGGCCTCGAACCCGAAGGAGGAGGCGCTCTTCGAGCTGCTCGCCAAGGAGACGTTCGCGACGGCCGCCGTGGCGGCGTTCGGCATGACTCGCCGGCGTGACCGGGCGGCTGAGGAGGACGAGGCGCTGCGCCTGCTGGCCGACAGCTTCGCGCCGGTCTGCACGCTGGTGGGCAAGACGTGGGCGCTCCACCTCGAGAAGGTCACCCAGGTGGACGCCGAGGAGAACCTGCGCATGATCGCCGACTCGGTGGGCTTCCTCGCCGGGCAGGGCAAGCGGGTTATTTACGACGCCGAGCACTTCTTCGACGCCTTCCGCGACGACCCCGAGTACGCGCTGCGCTGCCTGCGTGCGGCCGCCGAGGCCGGCGCGGAGAACGTGACGCTCTGCGACACGAACGGCTCCTCGCTGCCGGCGCAGGTGAGCGAGGCCACCGCGCGGGTGGTCGGCGAGCTCGGAGGCTCCGTGCAGGTGGGCATCCACACGCACGACGACGCCGGTTGCGGGGTGGCGAACACGCTCGTGGCGGTGGAGGCGGGCGCGCGGCTCGTGCAGGGAACGATGAACGGCTACGGCGAGCGCTGCGGCAACGCGAACCTCGTCTCGATCCTGCCCGCGCTCGACCTGAAGCTCGGGCACGAGTCGATCGGGCGCGAGCGTCTCCAGCGCCTGACCGAGACCGCGCACCTGGTGGACGAGCTCTGCAACGTCACGCCGAACCCGAACCAGCCCTACGTGGGCGCAAACGCCTTCGCCCACAAGGGCGGCATGCACGTGGCCGGCGTGAACCGCGACGCGCGCACCTTCGAGCACGTGGACCCGGCCGAGGTGGGCGCTGACCGCCGCGTGCTCGTGTCCGAGCTGTCGGGCAAGGGCACCGTGCAGGCGCGCGCGGACGTTGACGGCGAGACCGCCGCGCGGGTGGTCGAGCGCGTGAAGGAGCTCGAGAACCGCGGCTACCAGTTCGAGGCCGCCGACGGCTCGTTCGACCTGCTGATCCGCAGGGAGACGGGCGAGTACGAGCCGCTGTTCCGGCTCGAGTCCTGGCGCGCGATCGTGGAGAAGCGCGAGGACGGCCGCGTGGAGACCGAGGCCACGATCAAGATCTGGGTGGACGGCGAGCGCTACGTGCGAACGGCGGAGGGCAACGGCCCGGTGAACGCGCTCGACAAGGCGCTGCGCGCCGCAATCGGCGAGCGCCATCCGCACCTGCGCGACATCGAGCTCGTGAACTTCAAGGTGCGCATCCTCGACGAGCGCAAGGGCACCGGCGCCGTCACGCGCGTGCTGCTCGACACGACGGACGGCCAGGACACGTGGGGAGCGATCGGCGTATCCGAGAACATCATCGAGGCGAGCTGGGACGCGCTCGTGGACTCACTCGAGGCGGGCATGCTGCCCGGCCGCGCCAAGCACTCGCGGGCACGCGCCGCGGCCGTTGCCGAAGCGGGCGGTGCCCGCGACGCTTCGATCTCTTCGTGATCCCACTGGCCCGGCCACTCATCGGGGCGCGGGAGGAGGAGCTGGTGCTCGAGACGCTCCGCTCTGGCCGGCTCTCGCTCGGTCCCCGCATGTTGGATTTCGAGGAGGGGCTCGCGGCCCGGGCGGGGGCGAAGCACGTCTCCGCGGTGTCGTCCGGCACCGCCGGACTGCATCTCGCGATCCGCGCGGCGGGGGTCGAGCCGGGCGACGAGGTGGTCACCACGCCGTTCTCGTTCGTGGCGTCCGCCAACTGCGTGCTCTACGAGGGCGCCCGGCCGGTCTTCTGCGACATCGACCCGCGCACGCTCAACATCTCGGCCGAGGCGGCGGCCGACGCGATCACGGACCATACGACCGGCCTGCTGCCCGTACACATCTTCGGCTACCCCGCCGACATGCCGGCCTTCGAGCGCCTGGCCGCCGACCGCGCGCTGTGGCTGGTCGAGGACACCTGCGAGGCGCTCGGCGCCAGGCACGCCGACGGGACCCCGGTGGGCGGGCGCGGCAACCTGTCCGTGTTCGCCTTCTACGCGAACAAGCAGCTCACGACGGGGGAGGGGGGAGCCGTCGTGTCCCCTTCGACGGAAGTCAAGGAGCGCATCGACTCCGAGCGCAACCAGGGCCGCGCCCCCGACATGGGCTGGCTCGACCACGACCGGCTCGGCTTCAACTACCGGCTCGACGACATCTCGTGCGCGCTCGGGGTGGCCCAGCTCGAGCGGCTGGACGAGCTGCTCGCGGAGCGGGCGCGGGTTGCCGGGTTGTATGCGGAGGCGCTCGCCGGGGTGGAGGGGCTCACCCTGCCATGCCCCGACGAGGGCGGCGACGTTCGCAGCTGGTTCGTCTACGTGGTGCAGCTTCCGCAGGGGGTGGACCGCGACGCGACCGTGGTCGCGATGCGCGAGCGCGGCGTGGACACGAAGCCCTACCTGCCGGCCATCCACCTGATGAGCTTCTACCGCGAGCGTTTCGGCCACCGGGAGGGCGAGTTCCCGGTCTGCGAGGACGTGGCGAGCCGCTCGCTGGCGCTGCCGTTCTTCCCGGAGCTGACGGACGCTCAGGTCGAGCAGGTCGTGGAATCGCTGCGAGCGGTCATCGATCGACCAGCTTGAGCAGCGCCACGAAGCCCGGCAGCCCGCGCCCCGGCGCGCGGTACGCCACCTCGTCGAAGCCCGCCGCGGCGTAGAGCGCCCGCGCGCCCTCGTTGTTCATGGCCGTGTCGAGCGTGATCGCGGGGATGCCGCGCTCGCGCGCCTGGCGCTCGGCCTCGTCCAGCAGCGCCCGGGCGGCGCCGCGGCGGCGGAAGGCCTCGTCCGTGGCTAGCGCGTCGACGTAGAAGGAGTCCTCCCGCGGCTTGGGGTTGGCGTGGCCACCCGCCCAATACAGCCGCAGCGTGCCGGGCCAGCGCCAGACCGGCGTGCCGCGCAGCGTCAGCCGGAGAAACGCCCGCGAGCGGACAGCGGCCTCTGCCACCGGGAACGCCGCCATCGCCGCCGCCGGGCGGCCGTCGAGCTCGACCACCCACGACACCTCGCCGCTCGCCACGTTGCCGGGCTCGCTGAACGCGCGCTCCAGGGTGGCGAGCGCACGCTCGCGCCCGCCCGAGAAGCGCATGTACATGTCTGGGGCGCTCTCGAACAACAGCCGCGCGACCGCCGCCATGTCGGCCTGACCCGCCTTGCGAACCCGCACCGCAGAAATCCTACGGTCCCGGGCGTCATCCGCCGATAAGTGAGGTGTGCCCCTGTTCGCGTTCGTCTGCGCGGCCGCGGTTCCCGTGGCCCTCTGGCACCACGCAATCGCTGCTATCGCCGCGGATTTCCGGCTCGACCCCGGCTACCTCACCGGCTGGTCGGGCTTCGGCCTGATCGCGGCCGGGCTCGTGCTGCTGGTGCCGGTGGTGTGCGCCGAGCGCCTCCCGCGGAGCAGCCGCCTGTATCCGCGGCTCCGCAACGCGTACATGGGCTGGGGCGTCTCGCTCTATCTCCTGGGCCTGGCGCTGGCCAGCCAGGTCGCCGCAGCGGTGGGATAACTTTGGCGGCCGGATGGGCCGCTTTCGCGATCCTCAGGACCCGCTGTTCCAGGCGCTCAACTCGTCAATCGCCTTCGACTACCGGCTGGCGCCGTATGACCTCGAGCAGTCGCTCGCCCACGCGCGCATGCTCGCCCGCAGCAACATCATCGGGGACGACGACCTCGAGCTGATCGAGCGCGGCCTCGAGGCCGTGCGCGGGGAGATCGACGACGACAGCTTCGTCGTGACCGAGGACGACGAGGACATTCACATGGCGATCGAGCGCCGGCTCACCGAGATCATCGGGCCCGTGGGGGGAAAGCTCCACACCGCCCGCTCGCGCAACGACCAGGTGGCCACCGACGTCGCGATGCTGGTGCGCGCCCACAGCCTCGAGGCGCGCGAGCTGCTCCAGCGGCTGATGGCCACGCTCGCGGACCTGGCCGAGCGCCACATGGACTGGCCGGTGCCCGGCTACACCCACCTTCAGCGCGCCCAGCCGGTCTACCTCTCGCACCACCTGCTGGCGTACTTCTGGAAGTTCCGCCGCGACCTCCAGCGCTTCAACTTCTGCATGACGTCTACCGACGACCTTCCGCTCGGCGCCGGCGCGCTCGCCGGGGTGAACTTCGACACGAGCCGCATGTTCGTGGCCCAGGAGCTGG
>DASUQG010000283.1:0-3919 GCA_036280695.1 Thermoleophilaceae bacterium | reverse complement strand
GGAGGACTTCGTCCCCTCGCAACACGAGCTGACCGGTTTCATCTCGAATCCGGACTTCTTCTCCTTCTTCGTCGCGTTCGTGGCGGGCGTGGTGGGGATCCTCTCGCTGACGAACGCCAAGTCCGGCGCGCTGATCGGGGTTCTGATCTCGGTGACCACGATCCCGGCAGCGTCCAACATCGGCGTGGCCGCCGCCTACGGCGATTGGGGAGAGGCCGGGGGAGCGGCGACGCAGCTCGTAATCAACCTCAGCACCATCGTGCTCGCCGGGGTCCTGACTCTGTTCGTCCAGCGCCGCTATTACGTGGCGAGGCGGGTGAAGCACCTGAGCGACCCGAGCCGTGCGGCGGCGGGCCTGCCCGTGGGCCGAAGCGCTCGCCGCCCCTAGAGAGAGGCCCAGATGTCGATCTTCGTGCGCACGCGCGAGATCACCTCGCTCGTGAACTCGCTCGTGGTGGCATGTCCACCCAGGTCGGGCGTCCGCACGCCGGTGGCGACGGCCTCGAGTACCGACTCGTAGACCGCCCGCGACGCGGTCTCACAGCCCTCGTGGCCCACCGTGCCGGCGTAGTGCAGCACCGCGGCGGCCGCCAGGATCATCGCCATCGGGTTGGCGATGTCCTTCCCCTGGAGCGCCGGGGCCGTGCCGTGCGGCGCCTCGGCCATCACGGCCTTCGGCTCGTAGTTGTCGTCGAATGCGAGCAGGACGGACTCGGCCCCCGCGATCGAGCCGAACATCGGCATCACGAGGTCGGAGAGGCAGTCGCCGTCGCGGTTCAGGGCTGGGATCACGAGCGGGGCGTCGGCGGCGCCGCTGATCAGGCCCGCGTACGTGGCGTCGATCAGCACGGGGCTGTAGGGCACCTCGGGGTGGCGCTCGGAGGCCTCGTCCATCTCCTCTTTGAGCATCCCCTCGTAGACAGGACTGACGGTCCACTTCGGCCCGCCGTACACGCGCCCGTGGATTCGCGCGGCCGTCCGGAAGCTGTACTCGGCGACCGCTCGGCAGATGCTGCGCGAGATGCGCTCGGTCCGGAAGGCCACCTCGTCGCCGTTCTGCTGCTCGCGGCCCTCCTCGGCGCCGTAGGCGTCGCCCACCGCCATGCGCACCACGGCGATCGGATAGTGGACACCGGCCACCGGCGTCACGCCCGGGATCCGGCGCCCGGTCCGGATGATCACCTTGCCGTCGATGGCCTCCCGCAGCAGCCGGTTGGGGCTGCCCACGTCGTCCTTGCCCTCGGGGGTGATCGTGGCGGCCTTGAGGCCGAAGCGCGCCTCGCGCATGGCCTCGGCGGCGCTGGTCACAACCTCGTTGCGGGTGCGGCGGCGGTTCTCGAGCGATAGGTCGTAGTGCTCGAGCTCGACCGGGACCTTGATCACCCCGGGGTCGAGCACGCGCAGCGACTGCTCGAGCAGCTCCTGCCCCGTCTCGTCGCCTTCGAGGACGATAATTCTCAGTTCCTCGGCCATGGCGGGTCAATCTACCGACAGCTGTTCCTGGTGCGGCGACCGCATCGAGCGCGAGGACGGCTGGCGCGCGCAGGAGATTCCGGGCGCGCGCAAGGCGGCGTTCTGCCGCCTCGAGCACATCGTCCCGTGGAACTTCCGGGGGGCGCACTGGGAGGCGGGGGACATCGAGGAGCCGAGCGGGATCTCCGACTCGATCGACACCTGCGCCCACTGCGGCGCGCCGCTCGGCGACGTCCAGGTGCTGCTGGTTCGCCACCGCGGCGAGCACCGCATCCCGGACGCGTTCTGCTCCGCCGACCACATGGCGGAGTGGGCCAAGGCCGGCGGCCGCTGGGCTTAGGCCGCAGGGTCAGTCAGGCAGCTGGGGGAGGCGCGGCGTCTCCTCGTGGTCGAGCAGGACCGCCCGGGTGATCGCCTCGGTGCCGAAGCGCTCGCGGAGGTCGTCGAGGGTCGAGTCGAGCGCGGCGGTGCGATCGTCGAGCGGGAGCTGGCCCGGGCCCGAGTCCTCGAGGCCAGATAGCGCCACGCCGACGAGCGTGATTCCGCGCCGCTCGATCGTCGGCTGGGCCGCCGCGAGGAGCGCACGCGCGGCTACGAGCAAGGTCTCGGTCCGGTCGGTGGCATCACCGAGCGTGTGCGAGCGCGTGGCGCGCTCGAAGTCAGCGAAGCGAAGCCTCAGTACGACCGTCCGCGCCACCCGGTTCGCCTTGCGCAGGCGGCCGCTGACGCGGTCGACGAGCGCCACGAGAGTCCTGTCGACCGCCGCGGGCGATCGCGACCGCCGGCCGAGCGCGTGCTGCGCGCCGATCGAGCGGCGCCGGCGCCGGCGCTCAACGCGGCGCGGGTCGCGCACGTGCGCCAGCGCGTGCAGGTGCCTGCCCGCCGCGCGCCCGAGCATGTCGACGAGCTGGCTCTGCGGAAGGGCCGCCACCTGCCCGACCGTCTGCAGGCCGGCGTCGTGCAGCCGCAGCGCCGTCCTTGGACCCACGCCCCAGAGCCGCTCGACCGGCAGGGGGTGGAGAAACTCGCGCTCGCGGTCCGGCGGCACCACGATCAGCCCGTCGGGCTTGGCCACCGCGCTCGCCACCTTCGCGAGGAACTTCGTGCGCGCCACGCCGACGCTGATCGGCAGCCCGACCTGCTCGCGTACGCGCGCCCGCAGCCGCACGGCGATCTCCTCGGGGGTGCCCGCGAAGTGCTCCATGCCGCGCACGTCGAGGAACGCCTCGTCGATCGACAGCGCCTCCACCACCGGGGCCGTGTCCGCGAAGATCGCGAATACGGCCTTGCTCGCCTCGGTGTAGGCCTCGAAGCGGCACGGCACGACGGCCGCCTCAGGGCAGAGCCGCCGCGCTCGAGCGCCGCCCATCCCGCTGGTGACGCCGCGCGCCTTCGCCTCGTAGCTCGCGGCCAGAACAACGCCGCGACCGACGATCACCGGCCGGCCGAGCAGAGACGGGTCGTCGCGCTGCTCGACCGACGCGTAGAACGAGTCGAGGTCGGCGTGGAGGACGGAGGCTTTGGTGGACACGAACGCATGTTCGTGTCCCGCCAGGACGGAACGTCAGGCGGCTTCCCGCGGCCCGAGTCCCAGCTCGTCCGCGCGCTGCTCCATGGCCGCGATCACGAACGCCACGTGCTCGTCGAAGTCCACGCCGAGCTCCTCCGCGCCGCTGCGCACCTCCTCGCGGTTCACGCCGGCGGCGAAGCTCGGCTGCTTGAGCTTCTTCTTCACCGACTTCGGCGTCATGCCGTGGATCCCGTCGGGGCGCACGTACGCGCACGCGGAGATGAAGCCGGACAGCTCGTCGACCGCGAACAGCGTCTTGGCCATCCGCGACTCGCGCGGCACGCCGAGGAAGCTCGCGTGGCCGGCCACGGCGTCGATGAGCTCCTGCGGGTACTCCCTCTCCTCGAACAGCTTCAGGGCCTCGCGCGGATGCCCCGTGCCGAGGTCGGGATAGCGCTCGTAGTCGAGGTCGTGGAGCAGCCCGGTTACGGCGTAGAGCTCCTCGTCCTCGCCGAACTCGCGCGCGTAGGCGCGCATCGCGGCCTCCACGCCCAGCATGTGCTTGCGCAGCGAGTCCGACTGCGTCCACTCGCAGACGAGATCCCAGGCTTCGTCGCGTGTGGGGGCTGCCATGCGCGGGAGGGTATCCTCGGCGGCTCCCGAACGGGTTCTTTAGGCAATGGAGAAGTTCATCATCGAAGGCGGGACGCCCCTCGCGGGGACCATCGTTCCGGCCGGCAACAAGAATGCGGCTCTGCCGGCACTCGCCGCGTCGCTCCTGACGCGCGAGGAGGTCGTGCTGCGCAACATCCCGCGCATCCGCGACGTGGAGGCGATGCTCGAGCTGCTGCGCCGCCTCGACGTGAAGGTGGAGTGGCGCGACGACAACGTGGTGGCGCTCCGGGCCGACGAGCTCAGCCACAGCGATGTCGACCG
>DASUQG010000282.1:0-5210 GCA_036280695.1 Thermoleophilaceae bacterium | reverse complement strand
TCGAGGTGCACCAGGGCATCCTGTCCCTGCTCGCCCTCCAGGCGCCGGTGGCCGGCGACCTGCGCATCGTCGCGGCGCTGCTTCACGTGATCAAGCACGTCGAGCGGATGGGCGACCAATGCGTCAATATGGCGAAGCTCGTGCCCCTCGCCGGACATCAGCCTCCCTCCGACGCCCGGATGCTGGACCTGATCCAGCGCATGGGGGAGCAGGCCCGCGCGCAGGTCGTGCAGTGCGGCCAAGCGTTCGAGCGCCGCGACGTGGAGATGGCGCAGGACCTCGTCCGCCAGGACGACGAGATCGACCGCCTGAACCGCGAGGTCTTCCACCACGCGCTCGAGCTCGGTGACGAGGCCGACCGGCGCGAGTGGGCCATGCACATGATGCTCGTGGGACGCTGCATCGAGCGGATCGGGGACAATGCGGTGGACATCGGGGAACAGACCGCCTTCGTCGTCACCGGCCTGTTCAGGGAGTTCGAGGACGCCTCGCACCCGGTCGCGGCGCCCCCCATTGCTTGATCTGCGCGTGCATCGACATCGGCAGCAACACCACCCGGCTGCTGGTGGCCGATGCGGGCGACGGCCGGCTGCGTGAGCTTGTCACCCAGCGCGCCTTCACACGCATCGGCAAGAGCCTCCAGAACGGCGGGCTGATCCCCGCGGAGAAGATCGCGGAGACCGCGGAGGTCGTCCGCACGCAGACGTCGGTCGCACGCGAGGTGGGCGCCGAGCACATCGTCGCGGTGGCAACCGCCGCGATCCGGACGGCCCGCAACCGCGACGAGCTCGTGGGTGCCGTGCAGCAGGCGGGCGGCATGGAGCTCAGCGTGCTCTCGGGCGAGGAGGAGGCGCGGCTCTCGTTCGTGGGCGCCACGCGCACGCTGCTCGAGCCGCCGAACGGCACGGTCGCAGTGATCGACGTGGGCGGCGGCTCGAGCGAGATAGCCGTCGGTGAGCCGGACGGCGAGATGACCTGGTCCGAGTCGTTCCGGATCGGCTCGGGCTTTCTCGCCGACGCCTACCTGCGCTCGGATCCGCCGTCGGCCGACGAGCTCGAGAAACTGCGCCGCCATGTGGAGGGCACCTTCGAGGGACTCGCGCCGCCTCCGGCGAAGAGCGCCGTGGCGGTGGGCGGCACGGCCACTTCGCTGCGCCGCCTCGTGGGCGCGGAGCTGGCACACGAGACGCTCGAGCGTGGCATCCGCGTACTGTCATCGACCCCGATCGCGGGGGTGGCGGAGAGGTTCGAGCTCGACGCCGAGCGCGTGAGGCTGCTGCCGGCGGGCATCCTGATCCTCGAGGCGATCTCGGACCTGCTGGGCCTTCCGCTGCGGATCGCCCGCGGCGGCCTGCGCGAGGGCATCCTGCTGGAGCTGGTGGAGGGCCGCCGCCTTGCCTAGCCCGCGAGCGCCCGCGTCTCGGTCGGCCGGAGGAGCACCTTGAGCTCGCCCTTCTCGATACCGGCGAGCCCGCCCTTCTTCATCCGCACCTGCGCCCCGGTGAGGCTGTGGACCGCCATCGAGAAGTCCGGGTCGTGGCCCACCAGGAGCACGTGGTCGCCGAGCCCGGCCGCGAGCGCCTCCGGGTCGAACGGCCCGCCGGCCAGCTTGGGCTCTAGCTGCGGCTCGACCCCGAGCTCCTCGCACGCGATCCGTGCGGTGTCGGCCGCGCGCAGCTTGGGGCTCGTGAGGCAGGCGGCCGGCCTCACGCCGAGCTTCTCGAGCGCACGCCCTGCTGCGCGCGCCTGCTGCTCGCCCTTGTCCGTGAGCGGCCGTTCGGCGTCCGGCGATCCTTCGGCGGCCTCCCCATGGCGCAGCAGCCAGAGCACGATCCGTCACCATATACCGCTCTGATGGAAGCGGTAACCGCACCGGCTGAGGCTCTCGCGCTCGACTCTCCGGAGCTGTTCGTGAACCGCGAGCTCTCCTGGCTCCAGTTCAACGAGCGCGTTCTGGAGCTGGCGGAGGACGACGGAATCCCGCTGCTCGAGCGCGTGAAGTTCCTCGCCATCTACGCGCAGAACCTCGACGAGTTCTACATGGTGCGCGTGGCCGGGCTGCACGACCAGGTGGACGCGGGGATCGACGCGCGCGGGCCGGACGGGCTTTCGGCCAGGGAGACGCTCGAGCGGATCACCGAGCGTGAGGGCGAGCTCGCGAGTCGGCACTCGCGCGTCTGGGAACAGGCGGTCCGGCCACCGCTCGCGGAGCAGGGCGTACGAGTCGCCGAGGTGCTGGACTGCTCGGGGCCAGAGCTCGAGACGATCGACCAGCTCTTCTCCGAGCAGATCTTCCCGGCCCTCACCCCATTGGCCGTCGGGCCCGGGCGGCCGTTCCCGTACATCTCGAACCTGTCGCTGTCGATCGGCGTGTCCCTGCGCGACCCGATCTCCGGCCTCGAGACGTTCGCGCGCGTGAAGGTCCCGAAGGAGGTGGTTCCGCGCTTCTTGCCCATCGGCACCGACGTTTTCGTGCCGCTCGAGTCCGTGATCGCACGTCACCTCGAAGAGCTCTTCCCCGGCATGGAAATCCTTGGCCACGACTTCTTCCGCGTCTCCCGCGACGCGGACTTCACCGTCTCCGACGAGGCGGACGACCTGCTGCGCGCGGTCGAGGACGAGCTGCGGCGCAGGCGCTTCGGGGAGGTCGTGCGCCTCGAGGTGGCTTCGACGATGGACCCGGACATGCGCCAGTACCTGATCGAGCAGCTCGCGATCGACGAGACCCAGGTCGTGGATGTCGATGGCCTGCTCGCCCTCGACGACCTGTGGACCCTCTACGAGATCGACGGCCACCGCGAGCTGCGCTACGACTCGTGGACGCCGGTGGTCCCGCCACCGTTCGCTGACACGGAGGACGAGACCGCGGACGTGTTCGCCGCGATGCGCTCCGGCGACCTGCTCGTGCACCACCCGTACCACTCGTTTGTCGGCACGGTGGAGCGCTTCGTGCGGCAGGCCGTGACGGACCCGGACGTGCTCGCGATCAAGATGACCGTGTACCGCACCTCAGACGACTCCGACCTCGTCCCGGCGCTGATCGAGGCGGCCGAGCGCGGCAAGCAGGCGGTCTGCCTGGTTGAGCTGAAGGCGCGCTTCGACGAGCGGCGCAATATCGGCTGGGCGCGCGCGCTCGAGGAGGCGGGCGCGCACGTGGTGCACGGGCTTCCCGGCCTGAAGACGCACGCGAAGGCGCTGCTCGTGGTCCGCCGCGAGGGCTCGCGCGCACGTCACTACGTGCACATCGGGACCGGCAACTACCACGCGAAGACCGCGCGCCTTTACGAGGACTACGGCCTGTTCACGTGCGACCGCGAGATCGGCGCCGACGTGGCGGAGCTGTTCAACTCGCTCACCGGGGCGGCGCGCTCACCGGAATACCGCAAGGCGGTCGTGGCGCCTGACCACATGCGCGACTGGTTCCTCGACGAGGTCGAGAAGACGATCGCGGCCAAGGAGCGCGGCAAGGACGCGCGCATCGTCCTGAAGATGAACGCGCTCGTGGACGCGCGCTGCATCCGCGCGCTCTACGAGGCCTCGCAGGCCGGCGTTCGCGTGGACCTGAACGTGCGCGGGATCTGCTGCCTGCGGCCGGGGGTCAAGGGCGTGTCGGAGAACATCACGGTCGTCTCGGTGGTCGGGCGCTTCCTCGAGCACTCGCGCATCTACGGCTTCCAGCGCGGCGACGAGCGGCGCTATTGGCTCGGCTCGCCGGACCTGATGCCGCGCAACCTCGACACCCGCGTGGAGCTGCTCGCGCCGGTCGACGCCGAGCCGCTCCGCGAACAGCTGGAGGACACGCTCGAGCGCTGTCTCGCGGACGACACGTTCGGCTGGGAGCTCGGCTCGGACGGCGATTGGACCCGCCGCCGCGGCGGAACGCACGCCGTGCACCGCGAGCTGATGGAGCTCGCCGCCGAGCGCGCCGGCTCAGCGGCGGAATAGCGTCCGCTTCAGCGCCAGCACTCGGGCGGCGCTCGCCCGGATGCGCTGGCGGAACGCCCGCTCGCGGCGGGCCTCGGCCAGCAGGTGCGGGAACACGTCGTTCCAGCTGGCTGAGCCGGTCATCAGGATCAGGTCGGCTCCAGCTCTGATGGAGCGCTCGGCGGCTTCGGCCACGCCGGAGCGAGCGAGCACCGCGTCCGCCTCGAGGCTGTCGGTCACGATCACGCCCTCGAAGCCGAGGCGCTCGCGCAGGAGTCCGGTCACGATCGGCCGCGACTGGGAGGCGATCCGGCGAGCGTCGAGCGCGGGATAGCTCGCGTGGGACAGCATCACGAGCGGCACGCCCTCGTCGATGGCAGCGCGGAAGGGAACGAGGTCGCGATCGAGGGGAACGCGGACGGTGGCGGGGCCGTCGTCGGTGTTCACGGTCGCGCCCCCGAGGCCGGGAAAGTGCTTCACGGTCGCGGCCACCGCTGCATCGCGCAGGCCTCGCACCGACGCGCGCGTTCGCGCCGCAATGCCGCGCTCGTCGCCGGCGAACGAGCGCGTGGCCATCACCGACCCCGGGCGCGGCACGTCGGCCACCGGCGCGAGGTTCACCTGGATCCCCGCCGCGCGCAGCTGCCGCCCCGCGGCATTCGCGGCGCGCCGCACGCTGCGCGGCGGTCCCTGGAACGGCTGGCTACTGGACGGGCCCACGTAGCCGACGGTGCGGATGTCGCCACCCTCCTGATCGACCATGACGAGCGCCCGGCCGCCGGCCGCGCGCTGGAGCGAGCCGGTCAGGCGTTCCCACTGCGCGCGGTCACCGCCGTTGCCGCCAAAGAGGATCACGCCCGCCGTCTCACGCGCCCGCAGGCGCCGACGCATGTACTCGGGAGCCGCCGTGCCGGAGAAGCTCGAGATCGTGACCTGCCCGACGCGCTGGCGGAGCGTGAGGCGATCCACCTGGCGGAGGGCGGCCTGCTGCTCCTGCTCGCGGCGCGCCTCCTGCGCTGCCGCGGGCCCGCCCGGCGCACGGTCTCCGTCATCGTCCGCTCCGGCGCCAACGCCCACACCGGCGATCAGGGCCAGTGCCGCCGCGCCGGTGAGGACCGCGAGTCGCCGCCGGCCGGCCGCCCTTGCGTCAGGTGGGGCCGTCAATGCCGCCCTTCAGGCGGTCGGGGCGGCCGCCCGGTCGGCGCTGGGCGCCGTCCCGCCCGCGCCCTGCTCCGAGAGGCCGGCCTCGACAGCGCCCTTGACGAGCTCGTCGAGCCCGAAGGCGT
>DASUQG010000281.1:0-8017 GCA_036280695.1 Thermoleophilaceae bacterium | reverse complement strand
GGATCAGAGCGATGGCGGCGTCGAGGTAGTAGCGGCAGCGCTTGTAGGCGTCCACGAGCGCGCTCGACGCGCTCGCGATGGCGAACGTGCGGTAGTAGCACGTGCGGTAGCCCATGAAGCTGTGGAGGATGTCGAAGTAGGCGGGGTCGCCGGGACGCAGCGCCCTGTCCGTGTACACGTGCGGGTGCGGGTTGCAGCGTTCGCCGGAGATCGCGTTGACGCCCTCCACGAACTCCGATCCCATGTCGTAGAGCACCTTGTTCACCAGGCCGACGCACTCGTTCTCGCGCATGCCCGGCTTCATCGCGCGGTAGAGCTCCTCGTAGGCGGCGTCGACCATCATGCAGGCCGTGTTGAGGAGCGTGATCTCATCCTGCGTCTTGATCATCCGCGCCTCCTGCATCAGCTGCTGGCCGTCGGCGACCTGCACGCCAGCGCGCTGAAGCGCGAACAGCACCGCAGGCTCCACGGCGTCGACCCCGACCGGCTCGCCTAGCAGTCCGCGCTGCTCGAGCTCGACGCGGATCTTCTCCGCCACGTTCTCCGCCCGGCCGGACTCCGGCGACATCGCGCCGCGGAGCGTGGAGATGCCGGCGCGGGAGCGGCCGTCAGCGAGCCACGGGTTGTAGAGCTCGTGGTGGCGTGCGGCCGAGCCGAAGTCCCACATGATCGGCTCGTCGCGCTGGGGCAGGAGGCAAAAGCGGTTCAGCTTGTCCTGAGCCCACGTGCCTATGTGCGTGGCCGTGATGTAGCGGATGTTCGTCATGTCGAAGCAGAGCAGCGCGCCCAGCGCCGACTCGGCGAGCAGTGACGAGATCCGTGCCAGGCGCTCCTCGCGGAGGCGGTCGAAGCGCACCCGCTCCTCCCAGTCGACGGCCATCGTTCCGTAGGTGTGCAGTCCCATTTCTCGTCACCTCGCCACTCGCTTGTTGCAAACGATTGCAGGTAGCGCCCGGAGGCGCAACACCCAGTGCGCTTGACATAGCCGCGCGCTCTGTGCAAACGTTTGCAGCAATGGGGAACTCCGACTTCAAGGACAGGGCGCTCGGCTGGGTCGGAACGGGTCGCATGGGGTACGCCCTGGCAATGCGCCTGCTCGAGGCCGGGTGCAACCTGGCGGTCTACAACCGCACGCGGGCGAAGGCCGAGCCGCTGGCGGAGCTCGGCGCGACGGTGGTCGACAGTCCGGCCGACCTTGCCGACCGGGAGATCGTCTTCACGATGGTCGCCGGTCCGGAGGACTTCAAGGCCGTCGTGCTCGGCGAGGACGGGCTGCTGTCGAGGTCGGAGACCGCTCCGCCCGTGATCGTGGACTCTTCGACCGTCTCACCGGACGCGTCGGCGGAGGTGAGGGCGCACGCCGAGGCGCGCGGCGTCGCTCTCCTCGCGGCACCGGTAAGCGGCAACCCTTCCGTCGTGGACGCCGGCAAGCTCACGCTGGTCGTGTCGGGCCCGAGCGACGCGTGGCAGACGGCCCGTCCGTACCTCGAGCTCTTTGGCGCCGGCGCGACCTACGTCGGCGAGGGCGACGGCGCCCGGCTGGTCAAGATCTGCCACAACCTGATGCTCGGCGTGGTAGCCCAGTCGCTTGCGGAGATCACGGTGCTCGCGGAGAAGGGGGGCGTCTCGCGCGCGGCCTTCCTCGAGTTCCTCAACAAGAGCGTCATGGGGTCGATGTTCACGCGCTACAAGACGCCGGCGATCGTGAACCTGGACTTCAAGCCGACGTTCACCCCCGCGCTGCTCTACAAGGATTTCCACCTTGGGTTCGAGGCCGCCGAGGAATACGGCGTCCCGATGCCCGTGGCGGCGGCGGCGCAGCAGGTCGTGCAGGCGATGATGGGATTCGGGTACGACGACATCGACTTCATGGCGCTTCTCGAACTCGAGGCGCGCAGCTCGTCGCTCGAGCTCGAGCCGGAGAACGTGCCGGTCAGCGACGGGCTACAGGAGCCCGGCCGCGTCGAGGTCGCGCCCTAGCGCCAGCTCCACGTCTCGTCCAAGCGGTACGAGCGGCGCTCGCACCGGCCCCTGCGGCAGTCCCATCAGTCCGAGCCACGCCTTCAGCTGCGCGATCGGCACCACGTGGCGCTCCAGCCACGGCCGCCGCATCCAGCGATCGAACGCGTCGCGCGCCGGCCCGAGCCGGTCGCTGAGCGTGCGCGCGCCCTCCAGATCGCCCGCGTCGGCGAGACGGGTGTACTCCACGATCGGCAGGTCGCCCGGGCGCTGATAGAGCGCCAGTGCGGGGGTCGACATCAGCGCCTGGAAGCGGTGCTTGGTGTGCAGCTCGAGCCAGCGCCGCTCGGAGGCGTCCGTGACCACGATGCGGTCACCGGCCAGCGCCTGTACGCGCAGCAGGTGCTCGAGGTCCTGCGGGTTCTTGATGCCGCAGATGTTGTCGAGCTCCGCGAGCTCGGCGACCAGCTCCGGGGAGAGCGTATATCCGGCGTACGTCGTGTTGAACAGGAACATCGGCAGTGATGAGGCCTGGGCGAGCGCCTCGTACCACCGCTGGACCGCCTCCGGTGGCGGGCTCGGCGGGTAGTACGGGTTCATCGCGATCCCGAAGTCGACGCCGCGGCCCATGGCGTGCTCGCAGAGCTCCACCATGTCGGAGAGGACGTGGTGACCGACCTGCGCCATCACCGGCACGCGCCCGGCCGCCTGCTGAACGACGAGCTCGTGAACCCGCTTGCGCTCGTCGAGAGACAGGGCCCAGAACTCGCCCATCACGCCGCCGCAGAAGATGCCGTCCACGCGCAGTCCGTCGATGTAGTGCTCGACCGACGCCGCGAGGGCGCCCTCGTCGACCTGCCTGCCGTCCGCCGTGAACGGGGTTGGGATCGCGATCCAGAGGCCCCTGACCTTCTCGCGGCCCTGAGCCTTGGCGGACGTGGGCACGCTCACGTTCACGCCTCCAATCCTTGCAAACGATTGCTGTACAGTGGCCTTCAATGGCCGGGACACAGACGGAACGCGCCCACGAGCGGCAGGACCGGCCCGGCGAGTCGCCCGCGGAATACCTCGATCGCTACGGCCGAATGCGGCTTATCCGTCGCTTCGAGCAGGAGATTCACCGTCTCTTCCTGAAGGGCGAGGTGCACGGCACCACGCATCTGTCCGCAGGACAGGAGGCCGTTCCGGTGGGCGTCTGTTCGGCGCTTGAGCCGGACGACTACGTGGCCGGGACGTATCGCGGGCACGGGCACGCGCTGGCGAAGGGCACCCACCCGGAGGCGCTCGCGGCCGAGATGCTCGGTCGCGCCACCGGGGTCTGCGGCGGACGCGCGGGCTCGATGAACGTGATCGACCTCGAGCACGGCCTCGTGGGCTGCTTTGGCATCGTGGGGGGGAGCATTGCCGCCGCGACCGGCGCCGCCATATCGGCGCAGAGGCAGGGCAGGGTGGCCGTCGCCTTCTTCGGGGACGGCGCGTCCAACCAGGGGTACTTCCACGAGTGCCTCAACTGGGCGCAGGTGTTCGACCTACCGGTCGTCTACGTCTGCGAGAACA
This sequence comes from Thermoleophilaceae bacterium, assembly GCA_036280695.1. Classification (GTDB taxonomy): domain Bacteria; phylum Actinomycetota; class Thermoleophilia; order Solirubrobacterales; family Thermoleophilaceae; genus JACVRW01. The sequence goes on along the minus strand of DASUQG010000281.1, from coordinate 4,501 downwards.
ACTTCTACGGTGAGTTCACGCCGATGGCGAGCGTCACGGCCGGCGGCGAGATCGGCATCCGCGCCGCGTCGTTCGGCATGCAGTCGCAGGTGGTGGACGGTAACGACCTCTGGGCGGTCCGCGAGGCCGCGCTTGAAGCGGTCGCCCGCGCCCGCGGCGGCGAGGGGCCGACCCTGCTCGAGTGCCAGACCTACCGCCACTACGGCCACTCGAAGTCCGACCCGGGGAAGTACCGTCCTCCCGACGAGGTCGAGCGCTGGCTGGCCCGCGACCCGCTCGACCTCGCGCGCGCACGACTACTCGACCTTGGGCTGAGCGGCGACGATCTGGCGGCGAAGGAAGCCGAGATCGACGCCGAGATGGAACGCGCGGTGGAGGGCGCGCTCGCGGCGGCCTACCCCGATCCGGACGAGGACGCCGGCACGGAATTCAAGGAATGAGCGAGCTCGAGTTCCGAAAGGCGATCCGCGACGCGCTGGATGAGGAGATCGAGCGCGACTCGTCGGTTGTCTTCTTCGGTGAGGACGTGGCCGCCGCGGGCGGGGTGTTCATGACGACCCCAGGGCTGCACGAGAAGCACGGCTCGGGCCGCGTCTTCGACACCCCCATCTCGGAGCTCGCGATGGCCGGGGCCGCGTTCGGCGCAGCGGTTACGGGCCTGCGCCCTGTCATCGAGATCATGTTCGGCGACTTCATGGCGCTGCCGATGGACAGCCTCGTGAACCAGTCCGCGAAGTTCTGGTACGTGTCGAACGAGCAGGCGAGCGTGCCGCTCGTCGTCCGCTCCGCCGTCGGCGCCGGCGGCCGCTTCGGCGCGATGCACTCGCAGATCCACGGCAGCTGGTTCCAGGGCATCCCCGGCATCAAGGTGGTGGCCCCCTCCACCCCGGCCGACGCGAAGGGGCTGCTCAAGTCGGCGATCCGCGACGACAACCCGGTGATCTTCCTCGAGCACAAGCGCCTGTACTCGGTGAAGGGACCGCAGCCCACGGAGGAGACGGTCCCGCTCGGCAAGGCGGCCGTGGCGCGCGAGGGCACGGACATCTCGATCGTGTCGGCGCTCCGGGGGGTCCGCGACGCGCTGGAGGCCGCCGAGCAGCTCGCGGGGAATGGGATCGACGCGGAGGTGGTGGATCTCCGCTCGCTGCGTCCGCTGGACCACGAGACGGTGCTCGAGTCGGTCGCCAAGACCAATCGGGTGATGCTCGTGGAGGAGGGCACGCGCGTGGGCGGGTGGGCCGCGAACCTGCTCGGCATCGTCGCGGCGGAGGGGCTCCACGACCTGGACGACGCCTGGATCGTCGCGACGAAGGACACGCCGGCTCCATACAGCCCGACGCTGGAGGACGCGTGGCTGCCGGGCTCCGCGGAGATTGCGAGGGCCGTGCGCGAGCGGCTTGGGGTCGCCGCCGCCTCGTCGTAAGCTGCCGCGCGTGTTCGACCACGTGACGATCCGCGTCTCCGACCGCGGGGCCTCGGAGCGCTTCTACGAACTGGTCCTCGGCACGATCGGCATCGACGAGACCTACTCCGGAGATCAGTTCACCGAGTGGGGCGACTTCTCGCTCGGCGAGGCCAGCGCGTGGAATCCGGTCACGCGCGGACTGCACATCGGGTTCGGAGCGCCGTCGCGCGAGCGGGTGGACGAGTTCTGGCAGGCGGGCGTGGACGCCGGCTTCGAGAGCGACGGCGAGCCCGGCCCGCGGCCGGAGTACGGCGACGACTACTACGGCGGCTTCCTGCTCGATCCGGACGGGAACAGCGCGGAGGCCGTGCACTTCGAGGGAGTCCGCCGCGGGGTGGACCACCTCTGGATCCGGGTGGCGAACGTCCCCGCCTCGGCCCGCTTCTACGAGGCGATCGCTCCCTACGCCGGGCTCCGGATGCAGGAGCGAGCCGACCGAGCTCAGTTCGCCGGCGAGTCCGGCTCCTTCTCAGTGCTGAAGGGCGACCACGTGACGAAGAGCCTGCACATGGCCTTCCCCGCAACCGAAAACGACGCCGTGGACGACTTCCACCGGGCCGCGACGGAGGCCGGCTACCGCGACAACGGCACGCCCGGGGAGCGCTCGGACTACCACCCCGGCTATTACAGCGCCTACCTGCTCGACCCCGACGGCAACAACGTCGAGCTCGTGAACCACAACCGCTGAGCACTCACGCGGCGAGCGACTGCGTCGCGCGGCGCGCCTTGCGCGGCGGTGGGCCGGCCGTCACGAATTCCGGTGGCGCTATCCCGAGGTAGTGGCCGAAGCTCCAGTCCACGAAGCGCTTCGTCTGCATCACGCTGATCGAGCGATGCAGGAGGCGTGGGGGAACCCGGGGGACGAGCCTCTGCGCGGCCAGCATCGCCTCGAACTTCCAACGATGGCCCTCCGAGAAGTCTCCGTAGCGGACCAGCGCCGACGCGATCGACTGACGGCCCTCCACCACCGCCCGCAGCTCGCGGCCGCAGGCGATGCCGAAGTACAGCGCGGTCCTGATCCCCTCGGCGGTGAGCGGCAGGCAGTGGCCGGCCGAGTCGCCCACGAAGAAGACGCCGTCGTCGGTGGCGGGCCGCAGCCTGTGCGGGATCCAGTTGCCCTGGTAGCGGACGGCGTCGCGCGAGAGGTCCTCGGCCAGCATCACCGTCGTGTCCTTCACGTGGAAGCGCGGATCGAACGAGCCCACGCCGATGCGGGTCTCGTCTCCGGCCGGGAAGCTCCAGCCGTAGCCGGCCGGCACGTACTTGCGGTCGATCCATAGCTCCATCTCCTGGCCGGCGCCCCACGGATGGACCTCCAGGCCGCGCGACAGGGGGGCTTCCGGAGGCTGGTAGCCGCTGCCCAGAACCCTGCGCCAGCCCAGTGCGTCGACGACGATGGGCGCGGAGAGGTCGCCGCGGTCGGTATGAACCACGTCACCGCTGCGCCCGTTCACCTTGGCGGTCTGGAAGTCGTGATCGGACTGGTCGGCGAGGAGCCGGCAGAGCTCGGGGTAATCGAAGGTCGAGAAGGTCCACGGCAGTTCCAGCACGGACGTGCCGAAGGGCGTATGGATCACGAGCCGGCCGAAGGTCTGCCGGTGCGAGCCCATCAGATCCATGGCCCGCAGCCACTCCGTCGGGATCCCGCAGGCTGAGGTCTGGCGCTCGCCGATCTCGTAGCGGTCGATGACCAGCACGCGCGCGCCGCTGCCGGCCAGCTCGCGGGCAACGGCCAGCCCGGCGAAGCTCGCTCCGCACACGAGGACGTCGTGGTCTCCTGAGAGCGGTGTGCGAGCAACGCCCCGCGCTGTGCGGCGAGTCGGCATGCGGCGCAGGCTAGCGCCCGCCTAAGATCCCGGCGTGTCGGTCCTCGTCCTCACGACCGGCGGCACCATCGCGTCGCTGCCCGACCCGGAGACCGGCGCCAAGCGTCCCGCCGTCTCGGGCAAGGAGCTCGTGGCCGGCGTGCCAGGGCTCGCCGACGTGGCGGACGTCGAGGTCGAGGAGGTGGCGGCGCTCTCGAGCTGGAATCTGACCCCCGACCACATGCTCGCCGTGGCGCGGCGGGCCGGCGAGGCGCTCGCCCGGCCGCAGGTCGAAGGGGTGGTCGTCACCCACGGGACCGACACGGTCGAGGAGACCGCGTTCCTCACCGACCTGACCCTCCGCGCCGAGGGACCGGCGGTGTTCGTCGGAGCGATGCGGAGTCCGGAGGAGCTCTCCGCGGACGGTCCACGCAACCTTCTGAACGCGGTGCGCCTGGCCTCGGCGCCCGACGCGCGAGGGGCGGGTGCCGTGGTGGCGATGAGCGACGAGGTCCACGCCGCGCGCTGGGTCCGGAAGCTCGACAGCGGGCTCGTGTCCGCGTTCCGCTCACCGCGGCGCGGGCCGCTCGGGCGGGTCACGCCCGGGTCGGTGGAGATATCCCTGCTGCCCTCTCGCGGCTTCACGGTCGAGCCGCCCGCCGAGCTCTCGCGGCACGTGGCGCTCGTCACCGCGTACCCCGGCATGGATGGTGCGGTCATCGAGGCCGTGCTGGAGGCCACCGGCGCCGCGGGACTGGTGGTCGAGGGCTCGGGGAGCGGCAACGTGCCGGGCACCGCGGTGGGCGGCCTGCGCTCCGCCCTCGAGCGCGGGTTGCCCGTGGTCGTGGCGACCCGGGTGCCAGGAGGGTCGACCCCGTCCGGCTACGGCTCGCCCGGCGGCGGCGCCGAGCTCCGCGGACTCGGAGCGGTGGGCGCCGGGCCACTCTCGGCCGGGAAGGCCAGGCTGCTCCTGATGGTGCTGCTCGCCCAGGGGCTATCGGGAGAGGCGGTCGCCCGCGAGTACGAGGCGGCGGCCGCAACATTCCGCTAACCCGGCGCGCCGCCTCGAGGCTTCGCACTAGCTAGGCTTGTGCGTTCAGTGCCGGATACAGAGACTGCTACACCACCTCGCACCGTCGAGGGCTCGGGCGGGATGCTGCTCGAAATCGACGGTCAGATCGTCCCCAACTACGACGCCACCCTCGTCCCATTCGAGGAGGGCGACGTCGTC
>DASUQG010000280.1:0-2730 GCA_036280695.1 Thermoleophilaceae bacterium | reverse complement strand
CGACGATGCCATTCGCTCCTGCAAGATCATCATCGAGGGCATCGCCGACGTCGCGCGCGACCGCGCCACCCAGTTCCGCGCCGAGGAGGAGGCCGCCCGGCGCGAGCGCGAGGAGGCCGAGCGCCGCGAGGCCGAGGAGCGCGCCGCCCGCGAGGCGGAGGAGCTCGAGCGCCGCGAGGCTGAGGAGCGCGCCCGCCGCGAGGCCGAGGAGGCCGGCTTCTCACCGGACGAGCCCGCCACCCCGAGCGGCACGCGGCCCGAGGCCGCCACCGGCGCCTCCGGCCCGCGCGAGCGCCGCACGTTCGACCCTGACGAGGAGTCCTGATGAGCATCACCGTTTCCGCCCAAGACGTGAAGAGCCTGCGCGAGCGGACCGGCGCGGGGATCATGGACGCCAAGGCGGCCCTCCAGGAGTCCGGTGGCGATGTGGACAAGGCAATCGAGATCCTGCGCGTGAAAGGCCAGGCCTCCGCCGCCAAGCGCGGCGAGCGGGCGGCCGCGGAGGGCGTCGTGTCCAGCTACATCCACGCCGGCGGCAAGATCGGCGTGCTGGTGGAGGTGGACTGCGAGACCGACTTCGTGGCCCGCACCGACCAGTTCATGGAGTTCGCCCGTGAGGTCGCGATGCACGTGGCCGCGGCCAACCCGCTGTACGTGTCCGACGACGAGGTCGACCAGGACGCCAAGGACGCCGAGCTGCGCGTCCTGCGCGAGCAGGCGGCCGCCGAGGGCAAGCCGGAGAACGTGCAGGAGAAGATCGTCGAGGGCCGGCTCAAGAAGTGGCTCCAGGACGTGGTGCTGCTCGACCAGACGCACGTGAACGAGGAGAAGCACGGCGGCAAGACCGTCGGTGAGCTGCGCACCGAGATCGCGGCCAGTACCGGCGAGAACGTGGTGATCCGCAGGTTCGCCCGCTTCCAGGTCGGGGAGGAGTGACCGAACCGGCCTTCAGGCGCATCCTGCTGAAGCTCTCCGGGGAGGCGCTGATGGGCGACCTCCCCTACGGAGCTGACCCGGAGCGGATCGCCGACATCGCGAAGCAGGTGAAGGCCGTTTCCGACCGCGGCGTGGAGATCGCGATCGTGGTCGGCGGCGGGAACATCTACCGCGGCCTCAAGGGCGCCGGGGACGGCATGGATCGCGCCACCGGCGACTACATGGGCATGCTCGCCACCGTCCTGAACGCCTTGGCGCTCCAGGACGCGCTCGAGAAGCGGGGCGCCGTCACGCGCGTGCAGTCCGCCATCACGATCTCCGAGGTGGCGGAGCCGTACATCCGCCGCCGTGCAATGCGCCACCTCGAGAAGGGCCGGATCGTGATCTTCGCCGCCGGCACCGGCAACCCGTTCTTCACCACGGACACCGCCGCGGCGTTGCGGGCGCTCGAGATCCACGCCGAGACGATCCTGATGGCCAAGAACGGGGTGGAGGGCGTGTACAGCGCCGACCCGCGCGAGGACCCGGACGCCCGCTTCATAGAAGAGATCACCCACCAGGAGGCGATCGAGCAGCGCCTCCAGGTGATGGACTCGACCGCCCTCTCGCTGTGCATGGACAACGGGCTCCCAATCCACGTCTTCAACATGGATGACGAGCAAAACATCGACCGGATAGTGTGCGGCGAGCGCGTGGGAACCGTGGTGAGGAGCGGATGAGCGACGACGTCCTGAAGGACTTTCTTGACGATGCGAAGGCGCGGATGCAGCGGTCCGTGGACGCCACCAAGACCGAGTTCGCGACCGTGCGTACCGGCCGGGCGTCTCCGCATCTGCTCGATCGCATCGAGGTCGACTACTACGGCGCGACGACGCCCCTGAGGCAGCTCTCGCAGATCTCCGCGAGCGAGGCGCGCCTGCTCACGATCACGCCGTACGACAAGAACTCGATCAAGGCGATCGAGAAGGCGATCCTGGAGTCCGACGTGGGCCTGACGCCCTCGAACGACGGTCAGGTGATCCGCCTCCAGATCCCCGAGCTGACCGAGGAGCGCCGCAAGGAGCTCGTGAAGATCGTCCACGGGATCGCCGAGCAGGGCCGCGTCGCGGTGCGCAACGTCCGGCGCGACGTGATGCACGACCTGCGCGAGCTGAAGAGCGAGGGCGAGGTGGGCTCGGACGACGAGCACCGCGCGGAGAGCGAGCTCCAGAAGCTCACCGACTCGCACGTGGGCGACATCGACAACGCCCTCGCCGGCAAGGAACAAGAAATCCTCGAGGTGTGACGGGCGAAGAGGCGCACGCGCGCTACGTCGCCATCATCACGGACGGAAACGGGCGCTGGGCGCAGGACCGCGGCCTTCCGGTGCTCGCGGGGCACCAGGCCGGCGCTGACGTGGTGAAGGCGCGGCTGCGCGACGCCGTCGACCTGGGCGTGCGCGAGCTGACCGTGTTCTCGTTCTCGACGGAGAACTGGGCCCGGCCGAAGGCGGAGGTCGACGGGCTGATGGAGATGTTCGCCGAGCGCATCGACCGCGAGACCCCGGAGCTGCACGACGAGGGCGTGCGCATGCGCTTCGTCGGCCGCCGCGAAGGGCTCGGCGAGGGACTCGTGCGGCGCATGGACTGGGCCGAGGAGCTCACGGACGCCAACGACCGCATCACGCTGTTCGTGGCCTTCAACTACGGCGGCAGGGCGGAGATCGTGGACGCAGCGCGAACCTTCACCGGGGAGACCGAGGAAGAGTTCCGCCGCCACCTCTACGCACCCGACATGCACGATCCCGACCTGCTG
>DASUQG010000279.1:0-6259 GCA_036280695.1 Thermoleophilaceae bacterium | reverse complement strand
TACTGCGGCCTGTTCTCGAACGACGACGACTGGTGCGGCGAGGTCGGCGCCGCCGGAGACGCGACCGGCGAGATCGGCTGGCGACTGCCGCTGCATCCCGAGTACCACGACCTCACCAAGGGCCAGTTTGCGGACCTCACGAACGCCGCCGAGCAACGCGTGGCGATGTCGAGCTACGCGGCCGAGTTCCTGCGCCAGTTCGTGGACGGGCGGCCGTGGGTGCACATCGACATCGCGGGCACGGCATGGGGCCTCAACCGCAACTACGTGGCCAAGGGCGCGAGCGGATTCGGCACCCGCCTGCTGATCGAGCTCGCCCGCGCGAGCGCGGCCTAGGTCACGACAGCAGCGTCGCGATCAGCGCCGCGAGGATGACGAGACCCATCCCGCCGAACGCCATCCTGAGGTCCTTGCGGGCGACATCGTCGTCTGCGTTCACGCCTAGCTCCCCCCTCTGAGTCGAGTACCGAAATCGTACTCCTGGGCGGGCGGACGCCGTTTCACGCTGTGTGACATAGATCACACACTGGTTTAAGGCTGCGATCTCGTGGCTACGGTCACGGCGTAAGCCGGAAACCGGCCAGCTTGCGCACGGGGAGGAGAGTGCGCGAGCCGGCAAGCCCTAGCCGTGCCAGCGAATTTCGCACGGCAGGCAGTTCCACCCTTCGGAGGTGGTTTTTTGAAGCAGGCAGTAACCCTGCTGGCATGCGCGTGTGCGCTGCTGGTGGCCGCGGGTACCGCGGCTGTGACGGTCGCTCCGTCAGAGGCTGATACGACAACGACAACCACAACGACAACGACCACGTCGTCCACGCCGACCGCGAGGGCGGCGGGCACTCGTCTCCAGGCCGCGTACCGGCACTGGCGGCGAAAGCTGGAACGCCACGGGGTGTGGTACGGCCGCAACCTCGTGCGGGCGGCGCGCAGCGACGACCGGTCACCGACCGCGAGCGAGCTGCGGCGTTCGATCCGGCGCATGAAGGTGCGCTTCGAGCGCTGGTCGCACACCTACGAGGGCCGCGCGACGATCCACCGCTTCAAGGTGCGCCAGATCCCGTCGTGGGGTCGCTCGCACCTGAGCTCTATCGCGTGGTGCGAGTCGCGCAACAATCCGCGCGCGATCGGAGGCGGCGGCGCGTACCGCGGCCTCTACCAGTTCAGTTTCAGCACCTGGCGTGTCGTGGGCGGATGGGGTGACCCCGCCGCCGCGCCGCGCTCGGAGCAGACCTGGAGGGCCTGGGTGCTGCTGAAGAACCACGGCAGCGGCCACTGGCCCGTCTGCGGCTAGTCGCGTCTGGATAGGACCTGAGACCCTGCCGGCTGCGACGTTCTGCAGCCGGCAGGGCGGTCCTCCGCCCTAGCGGTCGGTGCGCGGCTGCTCGTACTGCTCGTCGCGCACGACCTCGCCCTCTTCGTTGCGCTCGAAGCGCCGCTCGCGCTCCACGCCGGGCTCTTCCGTGTGCTCGTAGTGCTCCACGCGCTGGTCGCCGGAGACGCCCTCGGCGGTTGTGGCACCGGTCGTGCCGGTCTGCGCGTGCTGGCGGTCGAACTCGGCCGCGGCCTCGTCCGGATCCGCGTCGGGATCCTTCTTCGCCGCCTCGATGTGGCGCTCGCGGGCCTCGCGGTGCTGGTCCTCGGCGCTCGCCGCGCGCTCGCGCGCCAGCGCGTCCTGACGCTTCGCCTCGGCTGCCTGCGCCTCGGCCTCCGCGCGCGTCTTGTCCGCCTGCGCGCGTCCGACCTCCGCCTCGCGGCGGATCTCCTTCGCCTCGGTCCGGCGCGTCTCGTAGCGCCGCTCGCGGCCCTTCCGCGCCGCGAACCACAGCACTGCAAGCACGATCAGCGCAACAGCGACGATCGCAATGATGACTCCGGTATCCATACCTCGACTCCTCCCTCTTGGTCTTGAGGACGGGTACCCGGAATGGCGGGCCGGTACGCCTACTTGGTGGCGGGCTCCTCCTGCTCCACCAGCTCTCGCTTGAGGACCTTGCCGGTCGCGTTGCGGGGCAGCTCGTCGATGAAGACGATCTCGCGCGGCACCTTGTAGCGGGCGAGGTTCTTCTTCACATGCGCCTTGAGCTCGTCCTCGCTCGCCTTCTTACCCTGCTCGAGAACCACGAAGGCGCGCAGGCGCTGGCCGAAGTCCTTGTCGTCGACTCCAACCGCGGCCACGTCGCTCACAGCGTCGTGGCGAGCGAGCAGATCCTCGACCTCCTTCGGGAACACGTTCTCGCCGCCCGAGACGATCATCTCGTCGTCGCGGCCCTCGACGAACATGCGGCCCGAGTCGTCGAAGCGGCCGACGTCACCGGTGGCCATCAGGTTCCCGATCACGTCCTTCGAACCGCCGCCCGTGTAGCCCTCGAACAGCATCTCGTTGCCCACGAAGATGCGGCCGGTCTCGCCGGGCTGCACCTCCACCCCGTGCTCGTCGTAGAGCTTCACGACCGTTCCCCGCGGCGGGCGGCCCGCGGTGCCGGGCGCGGCGCGCATGTCGGCCGGCGTTGCGATCGAGGCCCAGGCGACCTCGGTTGAGCCGTAGAGGTTGTAGAGCGTGTCGCCGAACTCGTCCATCCAGTGGGTGGCCAGGTCGCCAGGCAGCGCCGATCCGCTGGCGCCCACGACCTTCAGCGAGGCGAGGTCGTACTTCGAGCGCGTCTCCTTCGGCAGGTCCTGGATGCGCTGCATCATCACCGGCACGACCACGAGGGCATCGGCGCGCGTGCGTGCCACCTCGGCGAGGCAGGCCTCGGGGTCGAACTTGCGCCTGAGGACGTAGGTGTTCCCGAGGATCAGGCCGAGCGAGAAGTGCGCGAAGCCCCACGAGTGAAACAGCGGCGCGGCGATGTGCACCACGTACCGGGCCTTCATCGGAATGCGGTCGAGATACGAAACGACCGGGTCGAGCGACTCCGGGTTGCCGCGCGACGCCCCCTTCGGCGTCCCGGTCGTGCCCGACGTGAGGATCACCGCGCGGCCCTCACGCTCGGGCGGCACCACGTCGCTCGGATCGCCGTCCGCCATCAGCTCGTCGAGCGTCGGGTCGGGGCAGCTGGGCGAGTCGTGCCACGCCACGAAGCGCTTGCGGCGGTGGCCGGCCTCCTCGAGCAGCTCGTAGAACTCCTCGTCGAAGATCAGCGCCTTCGGCTTCTCGCGCTGTACCACCTCGGTGATCTGCGGGCCGGCGAAGGCGGTGTTCAGGTAGAGCGCGTCCGCTCCGAGCTTCGACAGCGCGATGGTCGACTCGATGAACCCGCGGTGGTTGCGGCACATGACGGCCACGCCGTCGCCCTCGAGGATGCCCTGGTCGGAGAGGGCGTGCGCCAGGGCGTTGGTCCTCGTGTCGATCTCGCTGTAGGAGAGCGTGCCGAGCTCGTCGACGATCATCGTCTCCTCTGGGAAGCGCGCCGCGAGCGAGATCGCCCCGGCCGCGGGGCTGCGCCCCCAGCGCTGGAGCGTGCGCAGCACACCCCAGAGGCGATCGGGCCGCATCGGGCGGATCACTCCCGCGTCGATCAGCACCTTGGCGCTGCCCAGCTGGTACGCCGCCCTTGCCGGCAGACTCATGCTCTCGTCGTCGCTCACCTGCTCGCGAACCTCCTCGTCCTCCAGCTCCAATCCGAGATTCTGAAGGGTTTGCTCGAGGATGCGCGCCACCATCGGCGCGCCGAGCCGGTCCGCCGTCATGCCGAGCAGGCCGCCGGGCGCGACCCACGAGAGGCGCAGCGTGACCTTGGTGCGCCCGTCGTCGGTCTCGCGCAGACGCCAGCGGGCGCGGTGGTCGATGCCGGTGATGCTGTGCCAGGCCATGTCGGCCGGCTCGTCGAACTCCACGATCTCGACCAGCCCGCCGATGTCCGCCGAGCCCACGCGCATGCGGAGCGCGTAGCGCGCGCCGCACCCGTGCTCGTCGTTCTTGCGATCGAGCCGCGTGAGGCCGTGCCAGAAGCGCGGGTAGTTGTCCGGGCTTGCGACCAGCTCCCAGATCTCGTCGCGCGGCGCGTCGATCGTGATGTCGCGCTCGACGCGCATCAGCCCAGCACCGGAAGGCTGCGTTCCTCGTCGAGACCGGTGAGGGCGGTCTGCATCTGTCCCAGGACGAGCTCGTACGCCTCGTCGACGTCCATGCTCGACACGTCGATCGGGTCGAGCACCTGCATCGTGATCTTGGCCGGCAGCGGGATGTGCCCGAGCATGTCGCCCACGTTCAGGACCCACGGCAGCGCCAGTGAGATCGGCAGCACCTTCAGCCGGAACATGCGGTCGAGCCCGAGCAGCCGCGCGAGGCCCTCACCGCGCGACAGGAAGAGAGCCGTCTCCTGACCACCGATCGCCACGACCGGGACCAGCGGGACGCCCTTCGCCTTGGCGAGCCGGATGAAGCCGCGGCGGCCGCCGAAGTCCACGCGCGCGGACTCCCAGGTCGGCCGGTGTACCTCGTAGTCGCCGCCGGGGTACACGAGCAGCGCTGCGCCCACGTCGAGCGCCCGCTCCGCGTTCTCGGGCGTGGCCGCCACCGTGCCGTACTTGCGGAGCATCCCGAGGCCCGGCATGGATAGCACCAGGTTGTGGGCGAGCTGGTGGAAGCGGCGCTCGACCCCGAAGTAGGTGCTGAAGGCGAGCGTGAAGACGTGCGTGTCGGGAGTGAGGTTGCCGCCGGAGTGGTTCCCGACCAGGAGCACCGGTCCCTCCTCCGGGATGTTCTGGAGCCCGCGCACCTCGGCACGGAAGTAGAGGCTCGCCAGCATCCAGAGCCCGGGCAGCGTCTCGCGGATGTAGTCCGGGTCGCGCTCGTCGAGGTCGGCGCTCGGCACACGCCGCTGCGCCTGCTCGGCGACCGCCCCGATCAGGCGGCCGGCCACCTTGGCGAGCGACGACGTGGCGCCCACCGCACCCGCCGCGGCGCGGGCGGCCGCCTCGGGGCCGGCCCCGTTCGACGACTCGCGCGAGGTCTCGGTGGTCATGCCGCCCGTCGTGCGGCGGGACGCATCTCGGGCCAGCTCGACGGCGGGCCGGACGGGCGGCTGATCTTGTGCGGCTCGCCGGGGGGCAGGCCCGCCAGGAGCGTCCGGATCTCGGGCCGGCGGAGCTGCTCGGCCACCGTCCGCTCGGCGGTCTCGATCACGTGCTGCCGCCGCTCCGTGTTCATCCAGTTGCGGCCCATCGCCGCATGATCCTCGGCGGTCGGCTCGATGATCGCGACCTCGGTGCCGAAGCGGCGCACCTTGCCCTCCTCGCGCTCGAGCCGGCCGCGCGAGGCGCGGCGGGTGATGGCCGGGATCATGTCGAGCACCGCGCCCACACCCGACGACGCCTCGGCCCGGCTGGTAAGCGGGTTCAGGCAGATCACGAGGTCGAGGCCCCTGCCGGCCACGAGGTCGAGGTTCGAGACCGAGCAGACGCCGCCGTCCACGTAGCGCCGCCGGCCGATCTTCACGGGCCTGAAGAAGCCCGGGATGGCGCACGAGGCGGCCACCGCGTCGGCGATCTCGGCCCGCGGAGACCCCACCCGGCCGAACGGAGTGCGGCGTCCGGACTCGTAGTCGCACGCCACGGCCCAGTAGTTCGGATGCTCGACCCAGGCGCCGGGCACGGCCCGCGTCACGACCTCCTTGAGGGAGTCAGTGGACATGAAGCCCGAGGGCAGCCAGCCGGCCACCATCTGGAGCGGCGTATGGCGCAGCGGCTTCGAGAGCGCGGTGAACGCCATCCGCAGCGAGCCCGGGCCGAGCAGCGGCAGCCCGCGGTGGACCTTGAAGGACGCGCCGGCCGAGCGGTCGGCGTCCGCCGCGGGACGCCCGTCCGGACCGGTCAGACCCTCGAACACCTCGCCGCGCGAGTGGGCGACCATGAACCACGGCGGCACGCCGGCCGCCACGATTGCTCCGATCATCGAGCCCGCCGAGGTGCCGACGATGTACTCAGCGCTGCCCGGATCCCAGTCGGTTTCACACGCGAGGGCGCTGAGTCCGCCGGTGAGCCACGCGCCGCCAAGCACGCCGCCCGCGCCGAGGACCAGCCCAACCCTCACGGACAGGCGCTTCCCCTCGAACTCCGGCGTGTAAACGCCGAGCCGGTCCCATCGCTCACGTTCTCAGGGTAACCCGGGGTGACCCCGTTCGCCCGCTAGGACTCGTTCGCCTCGGGGTCTGAGTAGGCCTTCTTGCGCCAGGGCGGCTTCACGTGGTCGTCGAGAGGGCGGTAGTGGCGCGTGTCGCGGGTCTCGAGCGGGATGAGGCGCAGGCCCTCGCTGCTGGTG
>DASUQG010000278.1:0-11556 GCA_036280695.1 Thermoleophilaceae bacterium | reverse complement strand
CTGACGACGGACAACAACCGACGGAAGTTCGTCGTCCGCGGGATCTACGACGGGAGCCCCTTCTATCCGCTGCTCGGCACCGCGAGCATCTCGCAGGACGCCTTCGACGAGCTCTACGACCGGCCGCGCAACCGCTTCACCCTGATCAACCTCCCCGGCGCTTCGGGCGAGGCGCAGAAGGCAAGGGTCGAGAGCGGCCTCGAGAGCTTCCCCGACACGCGCGTGCAGACTCGGCAGGAGTGGATCGACAAGGAAGACGCCGAGATCAGCCAGTTCCTGCTCCTGCTGTACGTTCTGCTCGCGCTGTCGGTGGTCGTCAGCCTCTTCGGCATGGTCAACACGCTCGCGCTGTCGGTCTTCGAACGGACCCGCGAGCTCGGGATGCTGCGGGCGGTCGGCATGACGAGGCGTCAGGTGCGCCGCATGGTCCGGCACGAGAGCGTGATCACGGCTCTGATCGGCGCCGGGCTCGGGCTGCCGCTCGGGATCTTCCTCGCCCTGCTGGTGACGCAGGCCCTGTCAGAGTACGACCTCCAGTTCGCCATCCCCGCCGGCGCGCTGATCACGTTCGTGATCGTGTCCGTCATCGCCGGCATCGTCGCGGCGATCCTGCCCGCTCGTCGCGCCGCCCGGCTGCGCGTCCTCGAAGCACTCCAATACGAGTAGCCAGCCAAGTTGCGGCACGCGCCCGTCAGGATTCGAACCTGAGACCTTCGGTTCCGTAGACCGACGCTCTATCCAGCTGAGCTACGGGCGCCCGGCGTGGAAGGGTAGCGGCAAGAGTCGCGCCGCCGGGGTGGCGCGCCATCCCCCGCTCGGGCGAAACTGCGCTCCATGGACCGCAGTGCCGCCGCACGCCAGCGTGACGTTCGCCTGATCGTCGGGGCGGTGGGCATCTCGGCGCTGGGCGACTTCCTGCTCTGGATCCCACTCACGCTGCACCTCCAGGAGATGAGCGACTCCGGCCTCGCAATCGCCGGGTTGTTCCTGGCGCTATGGACGCCCGTCGTGGTGCTCGCGCCGGTGGCAGGGCTCGTGGTCGATCGGGTGGAGGCGCGCGCGGTGCTGCTGGTGGCCTCGCTCGCCCAGATGGTCGTGGCCGGAGGGCTCGTGCTCGCGCTCGACTCCGTGGCGGCGATCCTGGTGCTCGCGGCCCTCCTCGGCACCGGCTTCGCGTTCGCCCAGCCCGCGGAGTTCTCCCTCGTGCCGGTGGTGGCGGGCGGCGAGCGCCTGACCGAGGTCAACGGGCTCGTGGAGACCGCGCGCTACGCCGGGATGACCGCGGGCCCGCTGATCGGCGGCGTGCTGGCCGGCTTCGGCGGCACGGAGGTGGCGATGCTCGTGAACGCGGCGACCTTCGGCGTGGTCGCGCTGGCGGCGCTGGTCCTCACGGCCAGGCGCCCGCCGGCCGTCGTGCCGGAGGGCGCGGAGCCCGATCGGGCGCGCGACGGCATCGCCTACCTGTTCCGCGACCGCACGCTGGCACTTGCCATGAGCGTCGTGTTCGTGACGCTCCTGTTCATGACCGCCTCGGTCACCGCCGAGGTGTTCTTCCTGAAGGAGGACCTGGACGTGTCCGATGCGGTCTACGGACTCGTGTTCGGAGCCTGGACGGTCGGGATGATCGTGGGCGCGCTCGTGGTCGCGCGCCGGGTCCCGAGAGCCGCCCTGGCGCTTGGCGTGCTCGTGGCCACGCTCGTCCAGGGCGCCGGCCTCGGTCTGCCGACCGCTTGGCTCGTGGTGCCCTTCGGCGCCGCCATGTGGTTCATCGGCGGAGTGGGGCACGGCACCAAGAACACGCTCGCGCGCACCCTGATCCAGGAGCGCGTGCCCGACCGCCTGCACGGGCGCGCCTTTGCCGCCTACAACGGGATGCGCAACGGGGCCGAGCTGTTCGCGCTCGCCTGCGGCGGCCTGCTGGTGAGCGCGATCGGCGGGCGCTCGACGCTCGCGCTGGCCGGCGCCATCTCGGTGGCAGTGGCCCTGGCGGGCCTCGCGCTCTACCGGCGCCCCGTGCCGTCGGCCGAGCCAGAGCTCGTGCGCTGATGTCGATGAGCGAGGCCCCCCGCGGGCGCTCGTCGATTCTTTGCGCAAATTTCTGTAGTGGCGTAGAGTGGCCGGGAGGTTCCCCCATTTGGAGCCACCCGCCCCCTTAAGAGCACACCCGTATCTGGCCACGCTGACCGCGGCGCTGCTGGTGCTCCTCGGCCTGAGCGCGTCCGCGGCCGGCGGCTCCGACCCCGCGGGCGAGGCCGCCGGCGCCCCCACGGGCCGGCTCGTACAGCCGAAGGGCACGGCGGGGTGCATCCACAGGAAGGGGATCAATCGCTGCGCCCGCGGGCGGGCGATCACGAGCCCCGAGGACATCGTGGTCAGCCCGAACGGCCGGCACGTATATGTCGCGTCGTACGGCAGCCACGGCATCGCAATCTTCAGGCGCGCGCGCCGGACCGGCCACCTCGAGCAGTTGCCGGGCCGGCGCGGGTGCGTCCGCCACGGGGGCGGTCGGTTCTGCGGGGCCGGACGTGCGATCGGCGGTCCCGTTTCGATCGCGATCAGCCCTGACGGCGAAAACGTGTACGTCGCGTCCGCGGGCAGCGACGCGGTCAGCGCCTTCGCGCGCAACCGGCGAACCGGGGTAATCACGCAGCTGTCCGGTGGGCGCGGCTGCGTGAGCCAGCGTCCCGGAGGCGGCTGTGTCGTGGGTCGGGCGCTGAACGAACCGACCAGCGTTGCCGTGAGTCCCGACGGGGCCCACGTCTACGTGACCGGCCGGCGCTTCCCGAGCGGCCTAGCGGTGTTCGACCGGGCGGCCGACGGCAGCCTGACTCAGCCGGCCGGCGCGGCGGGCTGCGTCACGCACAGGGGTGCCTTCGACTGCGGGGCGGCGCGCGCCCTCGCATCGCCGGAGGAGGTGGCGGTGAGCCCAGACAGCCGCTTCGTGCTGGTCGCCTCGATGCGCAGCAATGCGGTGATAGTGCTCAGGCACGGGCCTGATGGGCTATCGCAGGCCGAGGGCGCGGCGGGCTGCATCGCCAACGGGGGAGGCACCGAGGGTTGTACTCCCGGACGCGGACTCGCTGGGCCGGTGGACCTTGCGGTCACCCGCGATGGGAAAAACGTCTATGTGGCCTCGTCGATAGGCGACGCCATCGCGATCGTCGCGCGCAACCGCACGACGGGCGTGCTGAGCCAAGCGGCCGGACGCGCCGGCTGCATCAGCCAAGGTGGCGGCGGCGGGCGCTGTATCCGCGGACGCGCGCTCGACGAGGTCTGGAGCGTCGCCGTGAGCCCGGACGGGCGCAATGTCTACGCCGTCTCGGCGAAGGTGAACATGCTCGGCGCGATAGCGCGCAACCCGTCGACTGGCGGGCTCACGCAGTTGCCCGGCAGGGACGGCTGCTTCATCCGCGGCCGCGGGGGGCTGTTCGGCTGTCGTGAGGGACGCGGGCTGACGGTTGCGGTGTCCGTAACCGTCAGCAGGGACGGCCGCAGTGTCTACGTGGCGTCGGAGGACATCTACCTCGGCTCGGTCGCGATCTTCCGGAGGATCGTCGGATGAGACGGGCCGCCGTGCTGGTGGCCGCCGCGGCGGTGCTCCTATCGGCCGACGGCACATCGGCTCAGGACGGCGCCCCGGCGGCGGCAAGCGGACCGAACGTGGTCGTCGTGATGACGGACGACCAGCGCTTCGACGACATGGCCGCGCTTCCGAAGACCCAACGGCTGATCGGCCAGGCGGGCGTTACCTTCACCCGCTCCTTCGCCTCGTATCCCGTCTGCTGTCCGGCGCGCGCGACGTTCTTCACCGGCCAGTACGCCCACAACCACGGGGTCAGGGGGCTCTATCCGCCAACGGGGGGCTACGGCAACCTGAACCAGCGCGAGTACCTGCCCGTGTGGCTCGAGGACGCGGGGTACGTGACGGCCCACGTCGGCAAGTTCCTGAACGGCTACGGCAAGGAGCGAGCCCCCGACATTCCCAACGGCTGGACGGAGTGGTACGGGCTCGTGGACCCCTGGACGTACCGGATGTGGGGATACCAGCTCTTCGAGAACGGCGATCGGCGCACCTACGGCAGCTTGCTCCGTGAGGTGCCGCGCCGCTACCAAACCGACGTGCTCAGCCGCAAGGCGGTGCGGTTCATCCGGCGCCGCTCCGGGGGTGGCGAGCCGTTCTTCCTATCGGTGGCTTACCTCGCGCCGCACCACGAGTCGGGCAAGACGCAGGCGCGCACTGGGAAGCTCGTTCGCCCGGCGCCGCGTTATCGGCATCGCTACGCGCACAGGGCCCTCCCGAAGCCCCCGAGCTTCAACGAGAGCGATATGTCCGACAAGCCACGCTGGGTCAAGCGGAACCGCGCCGTCAACTCGCGCCGAGAGGCGGCGATCCTCAGCCGGATGCGCGAGCGCTGGGCGTCGCTTCCAGCGGTGGACGACGGAGTCGAGGCCATCATCGACGCGCTCCGCAGCACCGGCGAGCTCGACAACACCTACGTGATCTTCACCTCCGACCACGGCTACATGCAGGGAGAGCACCGGATACCACAGGGGAAGATGGTGCCGTACGACCCCTCGACGCAGGTGCCGCTGCTGATCCGCGGGCCGAGGATTCCGCGCAGCCGGACCACGAAGGCGCTCGTCGGCGACGTGGACCTCGCTCCAACGATCCTGGACGCCACCCCTGCCCATCCGTCGCGACCGCTGGACGGCCGCTCGATCCTTCCCTTCGCGCGCAACCCGAGGCTGCGCAGTCTCCGGCCGTTGCTCCACACCACCGCCGGCCAGGGCGCGAAGGGGCGAACCAACACGCGCGAGGGCGGCACCAGGGGAACGCAGCCGCGAGTGCCGGCCTGGAAGGCGGTGCGGACGACCCGCTGGCTCTACGTCGAGTACAAGAGCGGCCAGCGGGAGATGTATGACCTGAAGCTCGACCACTGGCAGATGAACAATGTGATCAACGACCCACGCTCAGGCATCCGCATCCGCAGAAACACGCTGCGACGACTGCTTAGCGACCTCGAGCGCTGCCGGGGACGGTCATGCGACGAGGCAGCCTCGGTATCGGTGCGCTAGAGCGGCGCACGAGAGAGCGGAGAGGGAGGGATTCGAACCCTCGATGGAGGTTTCCCCCCATACTCGCTTAGCAGGCGAGTGCCTTCAGCCACTCGGCCACCTCTCCGGAGGGCTCGATGCTAGAGCAGCGCACCCTCCAAGCGGAGCAGAAATTCCTTCCTTTCGATGCCGCCGGTGTAGCCGCCGAGCGTCCCGCCGGTGCGGAGCACGCGGTGGCACGGCACCACCACCGGCATCGGGTTGGCGCCCAGTGCGTTGCCCGCCGCGCGGACCGCGCGCGGGCTTCCGGCCTCGGCCGCCACGCCGGCGTAGGTGGAGACCTCGCCGAAGCCGATCCGCGCCGTGGCGCGCAGCACCTCGCGCGTGAAGCCTGCGAGGTACGACCAATCGATCGGGACGTCGAAGTCCTCGCGCCGCCCCTCGAAGTACTCGTCGAGCTCGCGGCGCACCGGGTCGAGACGCGCGGGCGCCTCGAGCACGCGTGGCGACACCCGTCGGGCCAGTTCCTCGAGCACCTCGTCCTCCCCGCGGAACTCCGAGTAGGAGACCCGCACCAGGCCCTTCGGGGTCGCCGCCACCACGAGCGGCCCGAGCGGCGAGTCCACCGACGTGTAGGCCACGTCGAGCAGTCCCTCCGCCTCGGCGCGGCCGCTCAGCTCCGGCGTCTCGGCCGGCAGGTCGAGCGCGGCGTTGCGCAGTGTGGTCTCGATGTCGTTCATTCGCTGAATTCCTCCTTGAGCCGCTTCAGGCCCTCGTGGACGTTGCGGCGTGCGGCGTCCTCGCTGCTCTCGAGGAGCAGCGCCAGCTCGTCGTACGGCATCCCGAGGACGGAGCGGCAGAACACAGCCGTGCGTTGCTTGGTCGGTAGGTCGCGGAGGCGCGCCCAGAGCTCCGGGTCGCGCTCCGGGAGCGGTGGCGAGGCGTGCTCGGGCACGGCGGCCACGGGCACGGCCCGCCGGCCGCGCGCTCGGTGCGCGTCGATCGACTTGTTCTGCGCGATCCTGAACAGCCAGGCGCGCAGGTTGTCCCCCCGGCGCAGCGTGGGATACGCACGCAGTGCCGAGATCCATGTCTCCTGGAAGCAGTCGTCCGCCTCAGAGGGCCCAACCGTCGCCACGAGAAAGCGGTACACGTCGGCGCGGTGCTCGTCGAGCAGGGCCTGGAAGGGCGGCAGCTTCATAGTCCTAGAACGCCTCGGGCGCGCCGTCCGTGAGATCAGGCCCGCACGAACAGCGGCGCGCCGAGTGGGATCGTCTTGATCAGCCAGCGCGCCTCGCCCGACGTGATGCGCAGGCAGCCCAGGCTCGCCGGCTTGCCGATCGTCGAGAGCTCCTTGGTGGCATGGATGGCCAGCCGGTCTCCCCCCGGCCAGGCCGCGGGCAGGCGCGTCTGGTGGCCGGTGAGAGCGAGCACGCAGCAGCCGTAGGGCGACCCCTGGTCGGTCACGCGCAGCTTGTCGGTAACGGAGAAGCGGCCCTTCGGAGTCGGGTTTGCGCGTCGGCCGATCGCTATCCGGAACCGGCGGACGAGCTCACCGTCGCGGCGCACGTTCAGGACCCGCCGCGAGAGATCCGCGTGCATCGACCACGTCACGCAGTCGAGCCGCGCGCGGTTCGCCGGCATCCAGGCGAGCTCGCCGTTGCCGAGCTCCGGAGCCTGGACCGCGACCCAGTCGCCGCGGCGCAGCACCACGCCGAAGACCCTGGCGGACCCCCACTCCGTCCTCCCCGACAGCCGGATCCTCACGCGGCCGCCGGGCTCGCGGTAGAGCGTCGTGCGGCCGCTCACGAACGCCGTCGAGAAGCAGGAGATCGACTGGGGCTCGGACGGGAACGGGGCCTCGAGCGGGCCGCCGAGCTGAGGCACGAAGTGCCTGGTCCCGTCGTCCGTCGTCCGGAGACTGGCGGTGCCGCCCTGATCGCCCCACTTGGAGGACCCGACCCAGGCGGCCGCACCGCCGATCACCGCCGCCACGAAGCTGCCGAGGAGGAGCAGGTAGGGCGCGCGCCGCTTGCCCTCCGGTGCCTGCGGTGCGGGCCGGGCATCGAGCCCGACGACGCCCTCGCGCGCGGCGAGCATCTCGAGCACGGGCCCGTGGGCAACCGGGACCACCGGCGGATGGCCATTGCTGGACTCGGACTTCGGCTGGGGCTCTGCCTCTGGCTCGGGCTCCGGTTGCGGCTCGGGCTCGACCTCCGGTTCCGGCTCCGGTGCAGGGGCGTCCGCGGCGGGCTCGGCATCGTCCTCCTCGGCTTCGCCCGCGACGGGCTCCGCCCCGTCCCCGTCCGGGTTCAGCTCGGCCGCGGTCCAGGTGCCCTCGTCGAGCAGCGCCTGGAGGACCGCGCCCAGGTCCTCGCCGCGCTGGGCGCCCAGCTCGTCCGCGAGTCGCTCGATCGCGCCCGCGCGGCGGCGGGCCACCTCCTGCGAGTCGACGTCGTACACGCGCGCGAGGGCGTCGTCGGGCACGCGCCTTCGCAGCGACAGGGCAAGCAGCTCCCTCTCCCTTGGATCCAGGCGCTCGAGAGCGCCGGCGAGCTGTCCGGGCTCGATCACGCGGCGGGATCAGCGTACTGACGCGGCCGGTTGCCGAGCCCGGCCTGGCGCCACGGCGTCAGCGGAGGGGGTGGGATTCGAACCCACGAGGGACCTGACGGCCCCTACCGGCTTTCAAGGCCGGCGCATTCAACCGCTCTGCCACCCCTCCGGGTCGCTGCGTGGCTGATGTTAGGACGCTCAGCGGCGCGCGAAGCGGGCCTGGGCGCGCTGGAGCACCACGCCCACACGCTCGCCGGCGCTGCCCGGCGGGGGCATGGCGCCGATCTGGCGCGCCAGTGCGGCCATGTCGTAGTAGGCGCGGTAGCGCTCCAGGCGCCCGCCGGCAAAGTCCCACACGTCGATGCCGTCGACGTCGATCCGCTTCCCGGTCGCCGCGAACCCGGGCGGGTCGATCACGCCGCCGTGCGTGCCCTGCATCCGCCAGGACCAGGTGACCGAGTCTCCGTGGGGCTCGAGCCACATCGGGCCCGAGCTGAAGCTGAGGTCGGGGAACGCCACCCACGAGCGGCGCATGAAGTCCTTGACCTCCTCGACCCCGCGCGCCGGCTCGGGCAGCGACGGATCGAGCCACACGACATCGGGCGTGACCAGTGGCTCGATCTGCTCGGCGTCGTGCGAGTTCCAGGCCTCCACGTAGCGCTCTGCGAAGGACCGCGCGAACTGATCGTCGACCATGGGACGAACCTACCTGGCCGCGGGTTCGAGCACCGGGGGCGCACCGAAGTCGTGGAGGACTGCCGGGATTTCGACGCTCCCGTCGTCGCGCTGGTGGTTTTCCGCGATCGCGATGATCGTCCTCCCCACCGCGACGGCCGTTCCGTTCAGCGTGTGCACGTGGCGCACCGCCTCGCCCTCCGCCGGGCGATAGCGGATGTCGAGCCGGCGCGCCTGGAAGTCGGTCGTGTTCGAGCACGAGGTGAGCTCGCGGAAGCGCTCCTGGCCCGGCAGCCACGCCTCGAGGTCGTACTTCTTCGCCGCGGAGGCGCCGAGGTCGTCCACTGCGATGTTCACGACGCGGTACGGGAGCCCCAGCGCCGCCAGGATCTCCTCCTCGATCGAGAGCAGCCGCTCGTGCTCGGCCGGCGACTGCTCGGGTTCGACGAACGAGAACATCTCGACCTTGTCGAACTGGTGCACGCGGAACAGCCCCTGCGTGTCCTTGCCGGCGGCCCCGGCCTCGCGGCGGAAGCAGGGAGAGAAGCCCGCGTAGCGCCGGGGCAGTTCGCCGCCCGCGAGGATCTCGCCGGCGTGCAGCGACGCCAGCGGAACCTCCGAGGTGCCGACCAGGTAGAGCTCGTCCTCGGGGATGCGGTAGATCTGCTGCTCGGTGTCGGGAAGCATGCCGGTGCCCACGAGCGCCTGCTCGCGCACCAGCACGGGCGGGATCACCGGGGTAAAGCCGCGCTCCTCGAGCAGCGACAGCGCCCACTGGACCAGCGCGAGCTCGAGCCGCACGAGCGGGCCCTTGAGGTAGGCGAAGCGCGAGCCCGACACGCGCGCGGCGGCCTCCATGTCGAGGTTGTCGCCGAGCAGCTCCACATGGTTGCGCCCCGTCTTGCCCGCCTCGCCGACCTCGCGGATCACCTCGTCCTCGTCGGCGGCGCTCGGATCCGGGAGGTTCGGCAGCGACACCAGCACCGTGGTCCGCCGCTCCTCCACCGCGCGCAGCTCCTCGTCCAGCTCCTTCTCGCGCTCCGAGAGCCCGCGCGTCTCTGCTATCGCCCCCGACGCGTCCTCGCCGCTCCGCTGGAGCTCCCCGATCCGCTTGCTCGCCTGGTTCTTGCGCGCGCGCAGGTCTTCCAGCTCGGGCAGCAGGGCGCGCCGGCGCTCGTCCAGCTCGAGCGCCTCGTCGAGGACGGCAGGGTCGACCCCGCGGCGCGCGAGCGCATCACGTGCCGGCTGCGGGTCCTCGCGGATCTGCCTGAGGTCGAGGATGGCGACCTCGCCTCGTGCCTACTGCCCGGACTCGCGGCCCGAGTACTTTTCGACGAACGTCGCCACCGCTTCAGCCTCGTCGCCCGTGACGATGTTCGCGGGCATGATCGCGCCGGAGAACCCGCCGTTGCGAATCGCGAACAGCACGTCGTCCCTCGACTCCTTGCGCTGGTTGAAGTTGGGGCCGTTGGTGCGCTCGCCGCCCTGAAGCTGCCCCTCGGGCTTCGAGCCGTACGCGTTGGCCGCCTCGAAGGTGTGGCAGCCGGAGCAGCGCTCGTAGAAGAGGACGGCGCCGCGATGGGCGGTCGTGTCGTCCTGGGGGACCTCGATGTCGCCTCCGCAGCCCGCGAAGATCGCGGCGGCGAGCGCGCAGGAGATGACCATCGGACGCGTCACGGCGGGGCATAGTATCCGCTCGCCTTGCGCCGCTTCGCCCTCCCCCTCGCGCTGTGCTCGCTGCTGCTCCCGGGCTGTGGAGACGACGACGACTCCAGCCGGACGGTTACGGCACCGGCCAACTCGAAGCTGCGGGTGGTGGCCGACGAGTACTCATTCGACCCCTCGACGATCGTGTTGAGCGGCGCCGGCACGCTGACCGTGACGCTGCGGAACGAGGGCTCGCTGGCGCACAACCTGAAGCTGTTCAGGGGCGACGAGGAGGTCGGTGCGACGGCCACGCTCCCGGCCGGCGACAGCGAGTCGACCAGGCTGAACCTCGAGCACGGGAGCTACAGGATGGTCTGCACCGTGGGCGACCACGAGCAGCTCGGGATGACCGGGGAACTCCGCGTCCGCTAGCTGGGGCGCTTCGCGAACCGCATCAGCGTGCCGCCGTCGCCCGGCCGCAGGTCCACCTCGTCCATCAGCACCCGCATGAACTCGAGCCCGCGGCCGGACTCGGAGAGCTCGCCGCCGCGGCGCCTCACCCGTGGGCGGAAGCGCCCGGTGTCGCGCACCTCGAAGACGAGCGCGCCGCCCTCCTCGGCGATCCCGATCTTGATCGGGTCGCTCGGTGACGAGGAGCCATGCTGGATAGCGTTGGTCACGGCCTCGCTCATCGCCAGCTTGACGTCGTAGCACGCGGCGCCGT
This sequence comes from Thermoleophilaceae bacterium, assembly GCA_036280695.1. Taxonomy (GTDB): domain Bacteria; phylum Actinomycetota; class Thermoleophilia; order Solirubrobacterales; family Thermoleophilaceae; genus JACVRW01. The sequence continues at coordinate 899 of DASUQG010000278.1, read as the reverse complement.
CGAAGCCGAATTCCGCCGCCGCGCGCTCCGCGAAGTCACGCGCCTCCTTCAGCAGCCTGAGGTCCGCCAAGATCGAGTGCTCGCGTGGCTTGAAGTTGACCATCCTCAACGTCCACCTAGTTCGCGCCACAAGTGTTACGTGAACGTCCGCGAACGCTAATTCATGCGCATTTGTGATCCGAAATTGCGAGTCCCGCGAAAGGGAACTGCAACGGGAGGCTGATCCGGGGAACGGATCCGGCCTCCGAGGCTCCCAGAAGGAGGACTCGCAATGCGCAAGCTGCTGCTTGCTCTGGCGGCGCTGGCTGCGTCGGCGATCGTGGTTCCGTTCGGCATCTCGTCGAGCCACCGCGAGGCGCCGGGCATCTCGCTCGATCCGTCCGCGGACAACACCGACACGTACGCGTGGACGGCCAAGGACGCTCCCGGCGCGCTCACCGTCGCGGCCAATTGGATTCCCGGCGAGGTGCCGGCCAACGGGCCGAACTTCCACTCGTTCGACGACCGCGCCCGCTACTACGTCCACATCGACAACACGGGCGACGGGCGGCCGGACGTGAGCTACCGGTTTCGCTTCAAGACCACGGTGCGCAACAAGGAGTCGTTCCTGTACGCGCTCCCCGGCGCAAGCGGATACCGCGACCCGAAGCTGAACGTGATCCAGCGCTACTCGCTCGACCGGATCACCTACCGCGGCAAGCGCCGCAGGGCGAACGTGAGGACGATCGCGCGCGGCCTGCCGGTGGCGCCGCCCAACATCGGGCCGAAGACGTTCCCCAATTACGACTCGTTCGTGAACGGGGCGATCCGCTCGCTGAGCGACGGCACGAAGGTCTTCGTCGGCCAGCGCGACGATCCGTTCTTCGTCGACCTGGGCGCGACCTTCGACGGCCTGAACG
>DASUQG010000277.1:0-5442 GCA_036280695.1 Thermoleophilaceae bacterium | reverse complement strand
CCTCCGGCCCGCAGTTCTGATGACACCGGCGGCCATCCTGGCCGCCGAGACCGGATAGTCGCGCTTCGCGCAACTATCCTGCGCGCAATGGCGCTGATCGAGGTTCCGTCCGGACTTGAGGGAGTAATCGCGTTCGACACGGCGATCGCCGAGCCGGACCGCGAGGGGGGCGCCCTTCGCTACCGCGGGGTCGACATCGAGGAGCTCGTCGGCAACGTCCCGTACGAGAAGGTCTGGGGGCTGCTGGTCGACGGCGAGTACGAGCCGGGGCTGCCGCCGGCCGAGCCGCACCCGCTCGCGGTCCGCACCGGCGACCCGCGCGTGGACCTTCAGGCTGCGCTCGCGATGCTCGGACCGGAATGGGGCCTCCGGCAGCTGATCGACGTCTCCGACGAGCAGGCGCGCGCGGACCTGGCGCGCGTCTCCGTGATGGCGCTGTCGTTCGTGGCGCAGTCCGCGCGCGGCGTGGGGCGCCCGCCGATTCCCCAGGCCGAGGTGGACAAGGCGAGGTCGATCCCCGAGCGCTTCCTGATCCGCTGGCGCGGCGAGGCGGATCCGCGCCACGTGAAGGCGATCGACGCCTACTGGATCTCCGCGGCCGAGCACGGGATGAACGCATCCACGTTCACGGCGCGGGTGATCGCCTCGACGGGCGCAGACGTGGCCGCCGCGCTGTCCGGCGCGGTGGGTGCGCTGTCCGGACCGCTGCACGGCGGCGCGCCCTCGCGCGTGCTCCAGATGCTCGACGAGGTGGCGGCCGAGGGCGATGCCGAGCGCTGGGTCAAGCGGGCGCTCGACCGCGGCGACCGCCTGATGGGGTTCGGACACCGCGTGTATCGCGCCGAGGATCCGCGTGCGCGCGTCCTTCGCAGGACCGCGCGCGAGATCGGCGCGCCCCGACTGGAGGTGGCCGAGAAGCTCGAGGAGGCGGCGCTCGCCGAGCTGAAGGCGCGCAAGCCCGACCGCGTGCTGGCCACGAACGTCGAGTTCTGGTCCGCGGTCGTGCTCGACTTCGCCGACGTGCCGCCCGACCTGTTCACTCCGCTGTTCGCGAGCGCGCGGGTGGGCGGCTGGGCGGCGCACATCATGGAGCAGAAGCGCGAGGGCCGCCTGATCCGCCCGAGCGCGCGCTACGTCGGCCCGAGCCCGCGCGCGGCCGATGCTGTGAACGGAGCCGGCCCGGCCTGATGCAGCACACGGCGAGTACCAAGCGCCTGGTGCTCGTCGCGGCAATCCTGGGGACGACCGTCGTCACGATCGACTCGACGGTCGTGAACGTGGCGCTCCCCGCGATCGAGCGCGACCTCGGCGGTGGTCTGGCGGGCCAGCAGTGGACCTCGAATGCCTATCTGCTCACGCTCAGCTCGCTGCTGCTCGTGGCGGGCTCGCTGGGCGACCTGTTCGGCGCACGCCGCGTGTTCGCCATCGGCGTGACCGGCTTCGGAGTGACCTCGATCTTCTGTGCGTTGGCGCCGACCGTCGAGCTGCTCGTGGTGTCCCGCGCGCTGCAGGGCGTGTTCGGTGCGCTGCTCACGCCGGCCGCACTGGCGGTGATCGTGTCCACGTTCCCGCCCGACGAGCGCGGCCGCGCCGTGGGAGCCTGGACCGCGTGGGGCGGCATCGGCACGGTTCTGGGTCCGCTGATCGGGGGGCAGCTCGTGGACAGCGCATCCTGGCGCTGGATCTTCGCCATCAACGTGCCAGTAGTGCTGATCACGCTGTTCCTCGTCCTGCGCGTGGTGCCGGAGGGCCGCCCGCGCGCCGCCGACGCGAAGGTGGACGTGATCGGCGCCACGCTCTGCGCGGTCGGGCTCGGTGGCATCACCTACGGCCTGATCGAACAGCCGCTCCACGGATGGGGCGACCCGACGGTCGCCGTGCCGCTGCTGGCGGGAGTTGCGCTGTTCGCGGCGTTCATCGCCTGGGAGGCGCGCAGCCCGCATCCGATGCTGCCGCTCGCGCTGTTCCGGCGCCGCAACTTCGCGGTCGGCAACATCGAGACGTTCTCGGTGTACGCGGGGCTCGGGCTGCTGTTCTTCTTCCTGGTCCTGTTCCTACAACAGGTGGCGGGTTACAACGCGCTGGAGGCCGGCACCACCACGATCCCCGTGACCCTGGTCCTGTTCGTGCTGTCCGTGCGCTTCGGCGCGCTCGCCGACCGCTACGGCCCGCGCTTCTTCATGGGCTTCGGGCCGCTGCTGTCGGCCGTCGGGCTGTCGCTCTTCCTGCGACTCGACGCGGACGTGGACTACCTGACCGAGCTGCTGCCCGGCCTGCTGATCTTCTCGCTCGGGCTCGCTATGACCGTGGCGCCGCTCACGGCGACGGTGCTCGCCGACGCGGATGAGCACAACGCCGGCATCGCCTCGGGTGTGAACAACGCGATCGCACGCGTGGCGAGCCTGATCGCGATCGCGGCGGTCGGCGCAGTCGTCGCGTCCGCGTTCGGCTCGGCGCTCCGCGACGAGCTCGGCGCGCAGGCCCGGCGCCCGGCGGTGGCGCGCGCGATCGAGGAGGCCGAGAAGCAGCCGCTGGCGCGCGTGGAGGTGACGGACGTCCCGCCGCGGGTGCGCGCGGAGATCGCCGAGGGCTCCCGCGACGCCTCGGTGAAGGCGTTCCACGTGGCGATTGCGATCGCGACGGGACTCGTGGGGCTGGGGGGCGTGCTCGGCCTGATCGGAATCGTGAACCCGCGCCGGAAGGTCGACGCCGCGGACTGCCCCGGCGGGCAGCTGGCGGGCGCCACGTCCGAGGCGGCGCGCAGCTCGCCGTGTGACTGGCAGCGCCAGGCCGAGACCGCGCGCGAGCCCGCCTCCTCGCCGGCCTAGAAGCGCCGGAAGCGTTGCGTGCTGAGGGCGAACCCGTGGCCGTTTCGCACGTTCAAGCAGCGCATGCCGGTGACCCTCGAGCGGCACCCACCTATCGCGGCATCCACTTGCCCGATGAGGGTCGTCGCGAGGTTGATGTACGGGACGCCGCGCATGTAAGCGCTCGCGACGAAGCCGGCCATGTCGATCACGACCCCGCCCCCGAGAGCGAGAATCACGTCTCGACGGCCGACCTGGGTGCCGGTCAGCCAGTCGAGCAATTCGAGGGCCTGAGCCGGAGTCTTGTGCCGCCCCCCGGCCGGCACGGTCGCCACCTCGGGCTCGAGCCCGGACTTCGCCAGGGCGCCGACGATCACTGGCCCGTACAGCTCGGCGACCGTTTCATCGGTGATCACCGCCACGTGCGCATCGCCGATCAGCTCCAACAGCTGCTCGACGGTCTGCTCGAACGAGCGCGTGACCACGATCGGATAGGAGTCCCGGCGCTCCGCGCGGCCCTCAACCGGGACTCCCAGCGGCGGCAGCTCGATGGCGTCAACCGTATGTACGAGGTGGCGGCTCAGGAGCTCGGCCGGCATCGCACCGAGTGTGGACTCGGGTCGGCGCTTGCGGGATCGTGCGATCGGTTGATCCGCCGATGCGGGCGGCCACGTCGATCGGGTGAGGTGAGGCTCAGCCGATCGTTACTTCGGCGATCTGCTGTGCGCGCAAACTAGGCCAATAACTCAAGATCGGTGTAGCATTCGCTGGCGTGGAACGCGCTGTCTACGCCAGTCAGCGGATGCCGGCAACGAGCTGTTCCGCGCCGATGCCGAGTCCGCGTGCGAGCCGGGCGATGGTCCCGAGGCGAGGCTCCCGGACGGCTCGTTCGAGTCGCGAGACCTCGGTCGGGTGCAGCCCGGCCTTCTCGGCAAGCTGTTCCTGGGAGAGCTTCGCCGCGGCGCGGTGCCGCCGGAGGTTCGCGGCGAACTGCTCCTCCGGGGTCACGCCGGGCATCCTCGGCCAGGTGGGCCAATGAGTACAGAGCCAAAAGCTCATGCCCGCGAACGGCTCAGCGTCGCCCTACATCGGGTCGAGCTGGCGGGCGCCTACCAACGCGCGGCGCGGGCCCGGCGCGAGGGTACGCCGCAGGTCGAGCTGGCGGCGCTCGAGCACCTCTCGCTGCGCGGCGGTCTCACGCCGGGCGAGCTTGGGCACAGGCTCGGCGTGACCTCCGGCGGCGTGACCGCCCTGGCGGGCCGCTTGATCGACGCCGGCTACGTGCGGCGCGAGCGCCACCCGCGCGACGGGCGCATGCGGGTACTGGGCCTGACCGGGGCGGGCGCGGAGTTCCTGCGCGGGCACATGGATCCGGTGCTCGACGTGGCCGATGCGGCGCTGTCCGGGCTGCCGGACGGCGATGTCGAGCTGCTGGCGGACGTTCTCGAGCAGCTCGCCTCGGTGAAGGACGCCGATGCGGCCGCCACGCCCGGGCCCGAGCGCGAGTACACGTCCGACGGCTACTCGCGCGCGCTCTTGATGTAGGACGGCCGCCGCTAGGCGGGCACGGCCTCGCCGCAGCGCACGAATGAGACGAGCGCCTCCACCGCCGCAGGGTCGAACTGGGTGCCCGCGTGGCGCTCCAGCTCGCACAGAGCCGCGTCGAGGTCGAGGGGCTCGCTGTACGGCCTGCGCTTGGTCATGGCGCCGTACGCGTCGCATACCGAGACGATGCGGCTCGCCACCGGGATCCGGTCGTGGGAGAGGCCGTGTGGATACCCCGTGCCGTCGGGGCGCTCGTGGTGGAGCCGGACGATCAGTGCCACCGCCTCGAGGCTTGGGATGCGCGCGACCATCTCGGCGCCCCACTCGGGGTGCAGCCGGACGAGGCGGCGCTCGTCCTCGGTGAGGGGATCGGGCTTGGCGAGGATGTGGGGAGGCAGGCGCAGCTTGCCGACGTCGTGGAGCAGCGCGCCGAGCTCCACCTCGACGAGCTCCGCGCGCGCCAGCCCGAGACGGCGGCCCACGACGGTTGCGGTGGCCGCGACCTCGAGCGAATGGCGGTAGGTGTCGCCGTCCGCCTCGGCCAGCGCCCTGACGAGCGCGCGGATCTCGGCCTGCGAGTCGCCCGCGGTGAGTTCCCGGTGCTCGTGGTGGCTCAGCGCCTCTCCCGCGAGCAGGCCGAGCTGACACAGCAGCTCCATGTCACGCGATTCGAGGTTTCGCTGCTCGTCCCTGCCACCGACGCAGAGTGCACCGCGTTCCTCAATCCCGGAGAGGAAGGGCGCCGCGGCCACCGCGCCCAGTCCGGCGGCGTGCACGCGCTGCCCGATCAGGTCCGGATCGGTGCCCGCCCCGGCCACGGCGATGAACCCGCCGGGATCGCCCGCTGCGCGGACCACGACCCACGCCTGCTCGAAGTCGAGCACCACGCGCGCGTGCTGCGCGACGCGATCGAGTACGACGCTCGAGTAACCCAGCTGCTGGGGCGACGGCACCCCCACCGGCGAAGGGGCCGCAAGCCCCAACACTGTGCCCATTGGCACGCAGTCAAGTTTTTTCGCAAACTGCGGTCAACCCGTAACCCCCTCCGGCACTGTTCCTTGGGAGGTTTGCCGCGCCAAGGTGTGCACTA
>DASUQG010000276.1:0-3388 GCA_036280695.1 Thermoleophilaceae bacterium | reverse complement strand
CGGCGCGTCCACAGGAACGAGTCGCGATCGGACACCGTGATGTAGCGGTCCACGATCGAGGGATCGAAGGTCTCCGGCCAGAAGTCCTCTCCCACGCCCTCCACGAGGTAGGGCTTCACGCCGTCCTCGCCGCCGGAGTAGATCGAGCCCACCGGGTCCGCGCCGATGATCTGGATGTCCGGGTTCTGCTCGCGCAGGTAGCGGCCGACGCCGGTGATGGTGCCGCCGGTCCCGACGCCCACCACTAGGTGTGTGACCTGCCCGCCAGACTGCCTCCAGAGCTCGGGGCCAGTGGTGCGGTAGTGCGCCTCCGGGTTCGCCTGGTTCTTGTACTGGTTGGGCTGGAAGGCGCCCGGGATCTCCTCGGTGAGCCGGTCCGCCACGCGGTAGTACGACTCGGGCGACTCCGGCGGCACCTCCGTGGGCGCCACCACGACCTCGGCCCCGTACGCGCGCAGGAGATCGATCTTCTCCTTCGACATCTTGTCGGGCATCACCGCGATCACGCGGTAGCCCTTGAGCGCGGCGGCGATGGCGAGGCCCGTCCCGGTGTTTCCGCTCGTGGGCTCGACGATCGTGCCGCCCGGCTTCAGCTTGCCGTCACGCTCGGCTGCCTCGATCAGGGCGATCGCAGCGCGGTCCTTGATGGACCCGCCGGGGTTGAGCGCCTCGATCTTCGCGACAAGCTGTGCGGTCAGGTCCTTGCCGAGCCGCGAGAGGCGTACGAGCGGCGTGTGGCCGACCGCATCGAGGATCGAGTCCTTAACGTCGACGCTGATGCCCGAGGCCGTTCTCATGGCCACTTCGACGATATAGGGTGTGCGCGCCGGATGAAGGCCCTCGTGATCACCGAGCACGGCCCGCCGGACGTGCTGCGGGTGGAGGAGCGCCCCGACCCAGAGCCGGGCCCCGGCGAGGTGCGCATCCGAGTACGGGCCGCGGGAGTCAACTTCGCCGACCTGCTTGGCCGCGTGGGGCTGTACCCAGACGCTCCGAAGCCGCCCTGCGTGATGGGCTACGAGGTGGCCGGCGACGTGGACGCTCTGGGCCAGGGCGCGCAGGGCTTCGAGGTCGGGCAGCGGGTGATGGGGGCGTGCCGCTTCGGCGGGTACGCGCAGCTCGCGGTGGCCCGGACCGGCTCGCTGCTCTCGATGCCGGACGGCTGGGCCTACAGCGAGGGCGCCGCCATGCCGGTCACGTACTGCACGGCGTACGCGGGGCTGGTGCGATACGGCGGCCTGCGCGAGGGCGAGCGCGTGCTGATCCAGGCGGCGGCCGGCGGAGTCGGCATCGCCGCCACGCAGATCGCCAAGCTGCTCGGCGCCGAGGTGTACGGAACGGCGAGTCCGTCGAAGCACGAGGCGATCCGGGGCTTCGGCGTGGACCACCCGATCGACTACCGCACCCACGACGTGGTCGACGAGGTGCGCCGCGTCTCGGGCGAGGAGCGGCCGATCGACCTCGCGCTCGACGCGATCGGCGGGCGCAGCTTCAAGCAGAGCTTCGCGCTCCTGCGGGCGGGCGGGCGGCTGGTCTGCTTCGGCGCCTCCGAGGTGCAGGCGGGCGAGCGCAGGAGCCCGCTGCGCGCGCTGCGCGTGATCGCCCAAATGCCGCGCTTCAACCCGCTCAAGCTGATGCGCGAGTCAAAGTCCGTGATCGGACTCAACATGCTCACGCTCTGGGACGCCAAGCAGTCGCTCGACGAGCTGATCGGCCCGCTCCGCGACTGGATCGAAGACGGCAGCCTTCGACCCGTGGTGGCCAAGGAGTTCCGCCTCGACGACGGCGCCGCCGCGCACCGCTATGTGCACGAGCGCAGCAACGTTGGCAAGGTCGTCCTGACGCTCTGAGCTCCGAAAGGGTGGGAGCGATCGGACTTAGCCGCGATATACGCGGTCAACTCCGATAGGTCCCTCGCGACCACGTGATGTACCCTGCTTTTCAGTGCTCAGCCTGGGCGACCTCCGACTTTCCCTGCTTCTCCCCTTCGGGGGATGAATAGCGCGTGGCGGCCGCCTACAGCCGCAAACTCAACGGGAAACCACCAAGGCCGACGAACTACCAGGTGAGCGACATGGACCGCAGTGAGAAGGACCGAGTAAAGATTTTCGACACCACCCTGCGCGACGGGGAGCAGTCGCCGGGGATCTCGCTCAACAAGCAGGAGAAGCTCGAGATCGCGCACCAGCTCGCGCGGCTGGGAGTGGACGTGATCGAGGCCGGCTTCCCGATCTCGTCGCCGGGCGACTTCGAGGCCGTTCAGGCCATCGCCCGCGAGGTGCATGGGCCAGTCATCTGCGGCCTCGCACGGGCGAACGCGCAGGATGTGGACGCCGCCTGGAACGCCGTCAAGGACTCGGAGCGCCCGCGCATCCACACCTTCATCTCGACGAGCGACATCCACATCGAGCACCAGCTCCAGTCGAGCCGCGAGGACGTGAAGGGCCAGGCGCGCGCGGCGGTGGCGCAGGCGCGCAAGCACTGCGAGGACGTGGAGTTCTCGCCGATGGATGCCACCCGCGCGGACCTCGAGTTCACCGCCGAGGTCCTCCAGATCGCGCTCGAAGAGGGCGCCACCACCATCAACGTGCCCGACACGGTCGGGTACTCGATGCCGGACGAGTACGCGGAGATGTGGCGCCAGCTCTACCGGCTCGTGCCCGGGCTCGCGGACGTGACCGCCTCGGTCCACTGCCACGACGACCTCGGCGTGGCGGTGGCCAACTCCTTCGCCGGCGTGCGGGCCGGTTGCCGCCAGGTGGAGTGCGCGATCAACGGCATCGGGGAGCGCGCGGGCAACGCGTCGCTCGAGGAGATCGTGATGCTGCTCCACGTGCGCGAGGCTGCGCACGGGCTCTGGACCGGCGTGGACACGCGCGAGATCGCGCGCACGAGCCGCATGGTCTCGCGCCTCACGGGCTACCAGGTGCAGCCGAACAAGGCCATCGTCGGCCGCAACGCCTTCGCGCACGAGTCGGGCATCCACCAGGACGGCGTGCTGAAGGAGCGCACCACCTACGAGATCATGGACGCCACCACGATCGGGCTCGAGACGAACTCGCTCGTGCTTGGCAAGCACTCCGGCCGCCACGCCCTGCGCAACGCGCTCGAGGAGCTCGGCTTCAAGGTCGAGGGCGCCGCGCTGAACACGGCCTTCAAGCGCTTCAAGGAGCTCGCGGACAAGAAGAAGAAGGTCACGGCGCTCGACCTCGAGGCGATCGTCTCCGACGAGATGAAGCAGGCGCCGGCCGCCTTCGAGCTGGTGTCGTTCGACATCGAGGCGTCGTCCACGCGCTCGCCGCTCGCGCACGTGAAGGTGCGCATGCCGGACGGCGAGGTCGAGTCGGGCAGCTTCACCGGCGACGGCCCGGTGGACGCTTTCTTCAGC
>DASUQG010000275.1:0-3944 GCA_036280695.1 Thermoleophilaceae bacterium | reverse complement strand
CGATGATCGAGTGGCCGTCGGGGAAGACCCATTCGTCGACCTGCGGCTTGATGTTGATCCGCTCGATGCCCTCGTAGGACTGCAGGCCGGCCATGTCGATCTCGTTGTCGAAGTGGCCGATGTTGCCGACGATCGCCTGGTGCTTCATCCGGCTCATGTGATCGGCCGTGATGATGTCCCGGTTGCCGGTGGCAGTGACGAAGATGTCGGCCTCGCCGACCACGTCGTCGAGTCGCACCACCTGGTAGCCGTCCATCGCGGCCTGGAGGGCGCAGATCGGGTCGATCTCGGCGATCAGCACTCGCGCGCCCTGGCCGCGCAGCGACTGCGCGCAGCCCTTGCCCACGTCGCCGTAGCCGCAGATCAGCGCGGTCTTGCCGGCGATCATCACGTCGGTGCCGCGGTTGATCCCGTCGATCAGGGAGTGGCGGCAGCCGTAGAGGTTGTCGAACTTCGACTTCGTGACCGAGTCGTTCACGTTGATGGCCGGGAACAGCAGCGTGCCGGCCTCCTGCATCTCGTACAGGCGGTGAACGCCGGTCGTGGTCTCCTCGGTCACGCCCTTGACCTGCTCGCCGATGCGGGTCCACTTCTGGGGGTCCTCGGAGAGCGTTTGCCCGAGCAGCCGCAGCACCACCTGGAACTCCTCCGACTCGGCCGAGTCGGGGTCCGGCACCGCGCCGGCCTTCTCGAACTCGGCGCCCTTGTGGACGAGCAGCGTGGCGTCGCCGCCGTCGTCGAGGATCATGTTCGGCCCGTCGCCGTCGGGCCAGGTGAGCGCCTGCTCGGTGCACCACCAGTACTCCTCGAGCGTCTCGCCCTTCCACGCGAACACCGGGATGCCGGCCTCGGCGATCGCCGCGGCGGCGTGGTCCTGGGTGGAGAAGATGTTGCAGGAGGCCCAGCGGATCTCGGCGCCCAGCGCGGCGAGCGTCTCGATCAGCACCGCGGTCTGCACGGTCATGTGGAGCGAGCCCATGATCTTGGCGCCCTTGAGCGGCTGCGACGGGCCGTACTCCTCGCGCATCGCCATCAGTCCGGGCATCTCGTGCTCGGCGAGGTTGATCTCCTTGCGGCCGAACTCGGCCAGAGACAGGTCTGCGACCTTGAAGTCCTGCTTGCTCGTCGTCTCGGTGACTGTCATGCGGGGGTGGGCTCCGTGAGTCTCGGGGGCGTGTCCATCGCGAGGAGGCGCTGGTGCTTCTGCTGCTCCCAGGAGAGCCAGTCGCCGGATTCCACGCCTTCGGGCGGCTCCGGACGCTCCTCGAACCAGCGGTCGAGGGCGGCGCGCAGCTCCGGGTCGGAGGCGTGGCGCTTGGCGAACGCGACGTCGGAGAGGGCGCAGTCGAACCGGGCGAGCAGCTCGCGCAGCGTTCGCAGACGCTGCAGCTCGCCCGGCCCGAAGATGCGGTAGCCCTTCGGCGTGCGCGGAGGCTCGATCAGGCCGGCGCTCTCTATGTAGCGCAGCATTCGAGGCGACCAACCGGTCGTCTCAGCGGCCTCGTTGATGGTGAGCCCCTCCATCGGATGCGCAAAGCTTAACACGATCGTGTCAAGGTTGGCCTGTCGGGCGGTTCAGGAACGACAGCACCGAGGGGCTCCGACCCGGCGCTCGCGGCACTCTTGATCGGTTTTGCATACATGTCATGCAAAACGTGGAGAGAGTCGCGGCCGGGGGCGCCTTCAGAGCTGCTGTTTGAAGCCCTCGATCGCCTCGACCGGCGTGGGATCCAGGCCGGCCAGCACCGCCAGGTACACGCTCACGATGTCTCCCAGCAGGACGAGCGACAGCACGCGCTCCAGGCGGCTCTCGCCGCGGGCGTCCACGTGAATTGCCGGCGCGCCGGTGCGCTCGACCTCCGCGGCCATCAGCTCCATGCGGCGCTTGACCATCGGGTGCTGGTCCGGATCGCCGAGGAATACCCCGGAGAGGGGCGCCATCGCCCTCCCGCGCTCCCAGCCGCAGATCTGGTTGTGGTTCGCCTCCGGGAGCTCGCTCCAGAAGGCGGTCGACTTCGCGTTCTCGTTGATCTGCGTGCTCCAGCGGCGCCCGACCGCGACGGTGCTGGCAGCCCCGTGCACCACAGGGATCGTCCCCTCGAGCGAGCGCGCCACCCGCTTCGCCAGCGAATCCTCCGCTCCACCCGGACCCCACTCCTCGATGAGCTGTTCAAGAAGCGCAGTAGCCGTATCGACCTCGGCGTGAAGCGCGGGCGCCGCGCCACACAAGGCGGCGCACTCCAAAGCCCCGATCGTCATATAGACGACCGCGGCCCGCGGCTGCATGCCGGCGGGAACGCCGATCACGGGCACTCCTTCGTCGCGGGCGAGCTGGGCGAGCGTCCCGCCCGTGGTGAGCACCACCCGCTGGGTGCCCGCGGCGCCGGCCGCCTCGAAGCACGCGAGCGTCTCCTCCGTCTCGCCCGAGTAGCTCGCGCACAGCACCAGCGACTCCGGCGGGATCCAGGACTCGAGCGCGTAGCCGCGGACGACCGTTATCGGCCGCGTGGCGCGGTCCCCGAGCGCGGCCATCGCGAGGTCCCCGCCGATCGCCGAGCCGCCCATGCCGCACACCACAAGCCCTCCGGACAGGTCGCGCGGGCGGATGCCGGCCGACTGCGCGCGCCACAAGGCGTCACCGAGCTGGAGCGGCTGCGCCAGCACGTCCCCGAGCATGCCCTCACGGTCCACGACCTCGATGCTGTCCTTATCAAGCGAGGGCAACCGTCTCTCCTGGCTGGATGCGAGCGCCTTCGGGAACGATCGTGTCCGGAGGGATCACCGCACCTGCCCCGATGACCGCGCGCGGGCCCACCTGCGCGCGCTCGCCCACTCGCACGCCCTCCGCCAGCACGGACTCGACCACCACGGCGTCCGCGCCCACGTGCACCCGCTCCTGGAGCACCGAGCGCTCGACTCGGGCGTCCGTGCCCACGGAGCAGTGGCGCCCGAGCACGCTCTGCGGCCCCACGTGGGCGCCCGAGAGCAGGCAGTTCTCGTACACGAGCGAACCGGTCTCGTCGCGCGGCGGCAGCGTGGACTGCACGCGCCCGGCCAGCAGGTCCCAGGTGGCCTCGAGGTAGCGCTCGGGGGTCCCGATGTCGATCCAGTAGCCGGCAGCGTCGTAGCCGTACAGCCCGTTGCCGATCAGCGAGGGAAACACCTCGCGCTCAAAGGACACCGCGCGGCCGGCCGGGATCGAGTCGATCACCTCGCGCTCGATCACGTACGCCCCCGCGTTGATCCGGTTGGTGGGTGCATCACCGCCGCCCTTCTCGACGAACTCGGTGACCTGACCGTCGTCTGCGGTCGGCACGACGCCGTAGCTCGACGTGTCGTCCACGGGATATAGGGCAAGGGTCACCCGCGCGCCCGCGTGGGCGTGCCGCGCGAGCTCGGCGGTCAGGTCGATGTCCGTGAGCACGTCGCCGTTCAGGACCAGCAGGCGCTCCTCGAGCAGCCCCTCGTCGTGGGCGAGGCGCACGGGCCCCGCCGTGCCGAGCGGCTCGACCTCGGTCACGTGGCGCAGGCGCATGCCGTCGTAGATGTCGCCCAGCACGGACTTGACCTCGTCGGACATGAAGCCGCAGGAGAGGATCACCTCCTCCACGCCGTGGGAGTGCACCCAGTCGAGCATGAACGACAGGAACGGGCGCCCGGCCAGCGGCATCACCGGCTTCGGGGTGGTGAGGGTCAGCGGCCTGAGCCGGGTGCCCTCGCCGCCCGCGAGCACAAGCGCCTGCATGCGCCTACCGGCCGATCCCCTCGTAGGTGAATCCGGCCTCCACGAGCGCCTCGCGGTCCAGGAAGTTGCGGCCGTCCACCACGAGCGGCACGCGCATGCGCCGCTTCACCTCGCCGGTCCAGTCGAGCTCGCGGAACTCGGGCCACTCCGTCACGAGCACCACGGCGTCGGCGCCGTCGACCGCTTCGAGCGCCGAGTC
>DASUQG010000274.1:0-5549 GCA_036280695.1 Thermoleophilaceae bacterium | reverse complement strand
GGGTCGTTGGTGGGCTTGGCGCGCGACCTCGCCTCGAGGTACTTGCCCGGCATGATCACCACGCGGTCGTTGTTGCGTGACCGCTTCACCGCCGCCTGGATGCTCTTGAACTTGCAGCGGCTGAAGAACGCGCGGTTGAGTCGCTTCAGCCTGCGCGCCTGGCGCGCGGTGAGCTTCTTCGCTCCCTGCGTGGGCCGCAGCACCGTGCCGTTCCTGCGGGCGCCCCTGATCGAGCGGATCGCCTTCCTCAGCGACGCCCGCTGGCAGACCACGCGCGTCCTGCCAGGCGGCTTCGCGCGCAGCGCCGAGGCGAGGCTGCGGGCCTTCGGCACCTTGCCGCCGGCCGCGGGCTTGACGCTCGTGTCAGGCCCGGGGTCCGGCCAATAGGAGCTGCGCTCCACGTGACCGAAGGCGGTTGCGGTTGCCACCGCCATGGCGATTGTGACCGAGGCGACGAGTGAAAGCAGGCGCGTGGTGCTCATAAGGATCGGGCACCATACCTCTACATCCCGGCCGCTTGCGCTGCCGCCACGCGCGCGATCGGCACGCGGTACGGCGAGCAGCTCACGTAGTCGAGCCCCGCCATATGGAAGAAGCCGATCGATTCAGGGTCGCCGCCGTGCTCGCCGCAGATGCCGAGCTTCAGGTCCGGCTTTGCCTCGCGGCCCGTCCACGCGCCGAGCCGCACGAGCCAGCCGACGCCCGGCTGGTCGATCGTCTCGAACGGGCTGCGGTCCACGATCTTGGTCTCGACATAGCGGTTTAGGAAGCGCCCCTCCACATCGTCACGCGAGAAGCCGAGGGCGGTCTGGGTGAGGTCGTTGGTGCCGAACGAGAAGAAGTCCGCGTGGGCGGCGATCCGGTTCGCCACGAAGCACGCGCGCGGCAGCTCGATCATGGTGCCGACCGAGGCGCCGAGCCCCGACGCGCCCTCCTCCTCGGCCACGCGTTCGACCAGCCCGCGCATCAGCTGGATCTCGCGCTCGTACGCCACGAGCGGGATCATGATCTCCACCTGCGGCGGCTCGTCGACCGCCAGCGCACCCCGGAAGATCGCGCGCAGCTGCATCTCGTAGATCTCGGGGTGCAGCACGCCGAGCCGCACGCCGCGCGTGCCGAGCATCGGGTTCGTCTCCGAGAGCGAGTGGATGCGATCGAGCGTGTGCTCCAGCTCGTTCAGGTTGTCGCTCTGCTCGATGCGCGCCCGCTCGAGCTCCTGGGCGACCTCCTCGGCCTGCGGCATGAACTCGTGGAGCGGCGGGTCGAGCAGCCGGATCGTGACCGGCAGCCCCTGCATCTCGCGGAACAGGCCCTCGAAGTCCTGCTGCTGGAGCGGCAGCAGCTCCGCGAGTGCGTCGCGGCGCCGCTCCTCGGTCTCGGCCATGATCATTGCGCGCATCTTGGGCTGGCGGTCCTCGGCCATGAACATGTGCTCGGTGCGGCAGAGCCCGATGCCCTCGGCACCGAACTCGCGAGCGCGCCGGGCGTCCTCGGGGGTGTCCGCGTTCGTGCGCACGCCGAGCGTGCGCAGCTCGTCGGCCCAGCGCAGCACGGTCTCGAAGTGGTCCGAAACCCCGGGCACCTCTAGCGGCACGTCGTCGACGGTGATGACCCCGGCGCTTCCGTCGATTGCGATCGTGTCGCCCTCGGCGAGCTTCGTGCCGTTCACACTGAGCGTCTTCGCGTGCAGGTCGATGTCAAGCGCCCCGGCGCCGGACACGCACGGCTTGCCCATCCCGCGGGCCACGAGCGCAGCGTGGCTCGCCTTCCCGCCCTCGGCGGTGAGGATCCCCTTCGCGGCGTGGAAGCCCGCCACGTCGTCGGCCTCGGTGAAGGGACGGACGAGGATCACGTCGCGGCCGTCCGCCGCGGCGCTCACGGCGTCGTCCGCTGTGAACACGATCGCCCCCTTGGCCGCGCCCGGCGAGGCGGCCACGCCCTCGGCGAGCACGCTGAAGTCGGCGTCCGGCTTGAAGGTCGGGTGCAGCAGCGCGTCGAGCCTGCCGGCGTCGATGGTCGCGATCGCGGCGGCGCGATCGAGCAGGCCCTCCTCAACGGCGTCGACCGCGAACCGCACGGCCGCCTGCGCGGGCCGCTTCGCGTTGCGGGTCTGGAGCATGTAGAGGCTGCCCTCCTCCACCGTGAACTCCGTGTCCTGCATGTCGCCGTAGTGCTTCTCGAGCGTGCGGAGGATCTCCATGAGATCCGCGTAGGCCTCCGGCATCGAGTCCTTCATGTCGTGCAGGTCGCGCGGCGTTCGCACCCCGGACACAACGTCCTCGCCCTGGGCGTTCGGCAGGAAGTCCCCGGACGGCGTGGGCTCGCCCGTGATCTCGTCGCGTGAGAAGGCCACGCCGGAGCACGAGCTGTCTCCCTTGTTGCCGAACACCATCTGCTGCACGTTCACCGCCGTGCCCCACTCGTCCGGGATGTGGTTGATGCGCCGGTACTCCACGGCGCGCTTCCCGGTCCAGGAGTCGAATACGGCCGTGATCGCCTGGCGCAGCTGCTCCTTCGGGTCCTGCGGGAACGATTCGCCGGTCTCCTCCTGGAAGAGCTCCTTGAAGCGATGCGTGAGCCGCCTGAGGTGGTCCACGTCGAGCTCCACGTCCTCCTTGACGCCGGCGTCCGACTTCTCCTCCTTGATGAGATCCTCGTAGCGCTCGCCGGGGATGCCGCGGCAGACGTTCCCGAACATCTGCGCGAAGCGCCGGTACGAGTCCCACGCGAAGCGCTCGTTGCCGGTGGTCCTGGCGAGACCCTCGACGGACTCGTCGTTCAGGCCCAGGTTCAGGACCGTGTCGAGCATCCCGGGCATCGACTCGCGCGCGCCGCTGCGCACAGAGACGAGCAGCGGGTCGTCCGGGTCGCCCAGGGTCGTGCCGGCCCGCTCCTCGAGGCGCCCGAGCGCGGCGGCGATCTCCTCGTCCGGGACGGCGCCGTCGCGCATGTACGCCACGCACGCCTCGGTGGTGATCGTGAAGCCCGCAGGCACGCGCTCGGCGCCGAGCACGCGGGTCATCTCCGCGACGTTCGCGCCCTTGCCCCCCAGAAGCTCGCGCATGTCACGCGAGCCCTCGCTGAACTCGTAAACGAGCTTGTCGCTCACCGGCGGGGAATCTACGCCACGCGCCGCAATCGGACGTGTGCGTGGTACTCCATCGTCTCGGCGATCGCGCGGTCTGCCTGGGAGAGCGCCCGCTCCGGGGCGTCCGGCACGTCGGCGAGCGGACGGGCGATCGCCTGCACCAGGAAGCCGTGCGCCTCCAGTCCCAGCGGGAACGAACCCGCCTCGCAGCCGGCGCAGACAACTCCGCCGGCGCTCGGGGAGAAGCCGCCCAGGTGCTGGGTCTCCCCGCAGGCGGCGCAGGAGGCCAGCTCGGGCGCGAAACCGGCCGCCAGCAGCAGCTTCAGGCGGAAGGCGAGCGCCTGCGCCCGGCTCGCCTGCTCGGGGCGCTCGTCCAGCAGCGCCAGCTCGTTGCAGAGCAGGTTGTAGGCGGGCGGGTTGGGATCCGTCGAGTCGAGCAGCCGCAGCACCGCCTCGCAGGCCTGGGCGCCGCGCTCGAGCGATGCGCGGTGCTCCCGCAGGCCCGCGTGCGCGTGGACGGTGTCCGCCTGGCTGATCGTGCAGAGCTCGCCGCGACCCTGATGCAGCACGAGCTTCACGCGGCTGAGCGGCTCGAGGCGGCCGCCGAGACGCGATTTCACCCGCCTCACGCCCTTCGCCACCGCGCCGACGCGGCCGCGGTCGGCCGTGTAGAGGTGCAGCACGCGATCGGCCTCGCCGTAGCGGATCGAGCGCAGCACGATCGCCTCTGTCTTAAAAGTGCCGGACATGCGGTAAATACACTTTGATCGGGATGGCGGACGAGAACGGGGTCATGCTCTACACGACAGAGCCCTGCGGCTTTTGCCGGCAGGCGAAGACGCTGCTGCAGATGCGCGGCGTGGATTACCGCGAGGTCAACCTCGCGAAGGACCCCGAGGGGCGCGCCGCGCTGGTCGCTCTCACGGGCCAGATGACGTTCCCCCAGATCGTGATCGGCGAGCGCGCGATCGGCGGCTTCCGCGAGCTGCTCGAGGCCGACCGGGCCGGCACGCTCGAGGACCTGCTGGCGGCGGAGCCGCGCGCCCGCCGGGCGCGGCCACTACCTCCGCGGGCGGCGCTGGCAGCGCGGGCACACGTACGTGCCGCGGCCGGCGGCCCGCAGCTTCTGGATCGTCGCGCCGCAGCGCGGACAGGGCTTTCCCTCGCGCAGGTGCACCAGGAAGCGGTCCTGGAAGGAGCCGCGCGCTCCGTCAATGTGCCGGTAGTCGTCGATCGAGGCGCCCTTGGCGTCGATTCCGGCGCTCAGCGACTCGATCACGCCCTCGCGCAGCGCCTCGATCTGCGCTCTACGGAGCGTTCCCACGGGCCTCAGCGGGTGGATCCGCGCGCGGAAGAGGGCCTCGTCGGCGTAGATGTTGCCCACGCCCGCCACCCGCTCCTGGTTGAGCAGGAACGCCTTCACGGGCTGCCTGCGCCCGCGCGCCTGCTCGCGCAGCGCCTCGGCGGTGAAGTCCGGGGTGAGCGGCTCGACGCCGAGCCGTGAGGCGAAGTACTCCGCGAGCGCATCGCTTCCGAGCAGCACGTCACCGGTGCCGAAGCGGCGCACGTCCACGAACAGGAGCTTCTGCCCATCGTCGAGCTCCATGCGCACGCGTGTGTGCTTTGGCTCCTCGTCGGTGAGCAGGAGGTTGCCCGTCATCCGCAGGTGCATCACGAGGTGGACGTCGTCCTCCATCGACATGATCAGGTACTTCCCGCGCCGTCCGAGCTGCTCGATGGCGCGACCGTCGAGGGCGTCCGCGATCGCCTCGGGTGGGGCGGGCTCGGACCATCGCGGGTCGATCACCTCGATGTGCCGCAGCCGCCTGCCCTCGAGCGCGGGAGCCAGCTGACGGCGGATAGTCTCTACCTCTGGGAGCTCGGGCACGAGTCCGGTTCTAGCAGGCGCACCTCCGGCGGATGGCTTGGCCGGGGCGCGTGGGTGCGCGCGTCAGCTTGCTGTGGCGCGCGGGTGCGCCCTGAAGTAGACGTCCTTCAGGCGCTCGCTCGACAGGTGGGTGTAGAGCTGCGTGGTCGAGACGTCGGCGTGGCCGAGCATCTCCTGGACCGAGCGCAGGTCGCAGCCGCCGGCGAGCAGGTGCGTCGCGAACGTGTGGCGCAGCGTGTGCGGGCTCATGCGGTCGGCGAGGCCGGCCGTCAGTGCGTGGCGGCGGACGATCTTGTAGAGGCCCTGGCGGGTCAGGCTCCCGCCGCGGAAGTTCACGAACAGGTGCGGCTCCGCCGACCCCTTCACAAGCGCCGGGCGCCCGCGTTCCAGATAGGGACGGAGCGCAGCGATCGCAGCCTGGCCGATCGGCACCACCCGCTCCTTCGACCCCTTGCCGCGCGCCCGCAGCACGCCCTCCTCGGTGTCCACGTCCATGAGCTCGAGCCCGATCGCCTCGGACGCTCGCAGCCCGCACGCGTACATCAGCTCGAGCAGCGCCCTATCGCGCAGCGC